>PMLH01000543.1 GCA_003159055.1 Myxococcales bacterium | reverse complement strand
ATGGACGGCACCTTCGCCGGCGACGGGCCCGGCCCGCGCTGCATGGTTCCGCACGTAAAGAACGTGCTGCTGGCGTCGAGCGATCAGGTGGCCATCGATGCATTGGCGGCCAAGCTGATGGGCTTCGATCCGCTCAAAGACTGCAAGTTCATCCGCCTCGCTCACGACCTGGGCCTGGGATGCGGCGACGTGCGCGACATCGAAGTCGTCGGCGACGTGGACGCTGCCCAGGAGAACTGGAACTTCGACGGCCCCTTCAAGCAGATGACCTTCGCCTCTCGCAATCAGCACCGCATTTACTGGGGACCGCTGAAGAAGCCCGTCGAGTGGTCGCTCAAGACGTGGCTTGCGCCTTGGGCGTACGTGGCCTCGGTCGCGTACCACGACATGTTCTGGTACCCGCGCTACGCCGAGAAGGCCATGAAGCCCATCCTGGAAAGCGACTGGGGCAAGCTGTTCTCGTCCTGGGGCAAGGTTACGCCCGACGAGCGCGGCTATCCCGATGTCGGCACAGTCGACGGCCGCATCACGCGCATGACCACCAAGCAGCTGCTGGAAGGTCTGCGCCTGGTGGGCATGGCCATCGTCGAATCGCCCGAGTGGAAGCACCAGCGGAAGGCGGTCAAGCCAGCGGCGACCGCGGGCTAGGAACCGTCCCTACCTACCTAGTTGACGGCTTTCGCCTTCGGTTGATCGAGCGGGGCGCCGAAACGGCGCGCCGCCGCGGCGACCGTGGCCAAGGTGGCCGGCAAGTCACCAGCGCTGCCCCAACCGGGAAGCAGGCGCAGGATTTCGTCGGCATTCCGCTGCCCTCCGAACATCGCGCGCACCAGCACTTTGCTGCCGGTATCTGTCTGCGCGGTGGCGGCAGCCCCATACTGCAAGAGCAGCCAAACCAGGTCGAGCGTCCGGCGATAGACCGCCACATCGAGCGCGGTCCAGCCGTCGCCGTCGACCAAGTTCGGGTCGGCACCAGCCTCTAGCAAGCTGCGCGCGATCTCGACATCGCCCTCGACCGTGGCCATCATCAGCGGCGTACAACGTTCCTCGTTGAAGGCGTTGGGGTCGGCCCCTCGCGCGAGCAATTTGCAAACCTCGTCGGCGTCGCGCAGGAAAACCGCATCGAGGAGCTCATCATTCAAGGTGTAGAGAATTGGCAAGCCCTATCCAGGTGCACCGACCGACGACGATTGTCAAAAAACCTGCACAACCCTCGTGTGGCGGCAGAAACGATCTGGACCTTTCATGCCCTGATTTCACGGCGAATCCTTGTGACAAGCCACACAGCAGAACCCGACTTGCGTGCGCGCTCCTCATCTCGTTGTGAAATAATCCGCGAATCATGAAACGCAATGAGATTGGTTGCCTGCTGGTCCTTGCCCTGACGGTTGTCGGCTGCGGATCCGATTCACCGTCCGAGCTGCAGCAATACAAGGATGCAGCTGTCGACAGCAAGGATGCGCCGGCCGCGGCCGACACCCGCGATGCAGCGGTACCCAATACGGACGTGGTCGTGCCCGACGACACCAAGGATGCGCCAGCGATCATGAGCGACGCCACAAGTCCCCAAGCGGACGCCCTCGACGTTGCGGCGAAGGATCTGGCGCCGGCAGATGCTCTGGGATTCGTGGATGCGCGCCTTGATACCGGCGCCGCAGATCTCGGCCCGATCTTCGACGCGGCTGCCGAGCAGCCGGCCGTCGATACCAAGACGGCCGATCTCGCGCCCGATTCACCGGCCGTGATTGGCTATCCCTGTCGGAACGATTCCGACTGTTGCATCGAAATCGACAGCTGCATGAACATCGCCTACCTCTACAGCAAGGCACCTGGCGCAGCTCCGCCGTATGCAATCCAGCCTCGGGACGGAGGGGCGTGCACAGCCTGCATACCGCCCACGATTCAGGTGCGCTGTGTCTCCAGCCAATGTGTCGGTGAGAGAATCGCGGGATATCCAGGCGCACTGATGAGCGGCCACTGCGGGTTCGTGGCACTTGACGCCGGCTCGGGCGCCACTCCACAACTCTCCATTGATGCCGGGTCGGTTTCGACTCAGTCGGTTTGGACCTGCAGCGGCGGCGGCTAGCCCTGTGAAAATGGGCCGTGTGCCCGAGTCCGGCCTCCCGCAGTTGACCGTGCGCGCCATTTTGCGAATCGCGTTGTGAATAGAATTGCCCGGCGCTGGGTCCAAGGAGCAACTGACCCGCCTGGCAAGCTGGCCGGCGTGCCTCGCGGGCAGGTTTCGCAGAGCGGATTGCGCCATGACCAGACTCCTCGCAAAAAGCATTGTCCTCGCCCTCGCGGGCCTGCTGGTCGCGGCCGTGCTCTCCTTGACCGCCTTCGGCTCCGCCGGGAAGAATGCTGGCACGCAGCCCTCCCCTCCCCGAACCAAGCCAGTGGATGCGGGAGGAGATTGCACCGGCAGCAGCGATGTCTGCGTGCGGGGCGCGCGGTGCACCGCATCAATACCAGACGGCAAGAAGTTTGTCTGCCTGCCGGTGGCCAAACTGGGCGAGGCATGCGGCCCTGCGACCGGGGGTTGCGAAGACCCGGCCTTCTGCGACGATACTTTGCATTGCGTGCTGGGGCGGGCTGGGCTCGGGCGAACCTGTGCGTTGCATGCAGAATGCAAAGCTCCGCTGGTCTGCCCGTGGGCGAGGCGCGTTTGCTCGACTCCAGCGAAGATCGGCCAGTCCTGCCACACCAATCCGGGGGGACGGTCCGAATGCGAAGCGGGTTCCGGCTGCAATGGAACCCGGTGCGTGACCCAAAAGGCCGACGGGCAAAGCTGCTTCGCCGACGAGGAGTGCAAGGCTGGCTTCTGCCAAAGAGGCGGCTGCGGCCGAGGGGCCGGCTCCGCGCGCGAGGCCGGCACGGGCCTCGCCGAGAACTGAGCCTCGCAAAGCGGTGGATCGAGAAACCTGCAGACTGTGCTTGTCCGGTGGCTGTGCGAGCGCTGGCCGAAACAAGCATCGGGAGTTTGTCCATTGCCCGTCGTGCGGGTTGGTCTTCGTGCCGACTGAATACTGGATCACCCCAACCGACGAGCGCGCACGCTACGCCCACCACGACAACACCCCGTCGAATTCCGGATACATCCGATTTCTTGGCCAAGTCGCGGACGTGGTGGCTGGCATCGACAAGCCGGGTGTGCGCGTCCTTGATTTCGGCGCTGGCGAAAACGCCGTGCTGACGGGGCTCTTGCGCCATCAGGGGTACGATTGCGTGGCTTACGATCCGCTGTATGGCTTGGGCCGAGCTGCCCTGGCCGATCGCTACCCGATCGTGGTCGTGTGCGAAGTCATCGAGCACCTGCGCGAGCTGCGCGAGACGATCCAGACGCTGGGCAAATGCCTCGCCCCCGACGGACGCATCGTGATTCGAACCCAGTGCTATCCAGCCGTGGCAGACATCCCGTCGTGGTGGTATGCGCGCGACGCGACCCACATCAACTTCTTCGCACCGAAAACCCTCGCATTCGCCGCCAGTCTGTGCGGCCTTCGCTGCCAGGCCAGGCCCCATTCCGACATCGTCGTCTGGCGCACTCTCAAATAGCGTCCTGCTCTTATGCAAAGAAGCGACACCCTCGGCATCCTCGCGGGACTTTCCACGGCGGTCCTGTGGACCGTCACCGCCGTCTGTTTCGAGGCGGCCACCCGCCGCATCGGCAGCCTGGCTGTGAACATCCTGCGCCTGCTGGTGGCGACGATATTGTTCTCAGGCCTCTCGCTGGTCCGTGCGGGAAGCCTTCTGCCCATGGGCCTTTCCGGGGACGCGTGGTTCTACCTGGGCCTATCCGGCGTGATTGGGTTTGTGGTGGGGGATCTGCTGTTGTTCCAAGCCTTCATGCTCATCGGCGCCAGGCTTTCGATGCTCATCTACGCCGGCACGCCGATCCTTACTTCCATGGCGGGTTTCCTGATCCTGGGCGAGCGCATGTCGCCAAGGGATCTTCTCGGCATGGGGGTGGTCGTCGCGGGCATCGCGCTGGCAGTGATGGCAAAGCCGGCGGGCGAGCCCCGAGCGCACGCCAGGGCCGCGCGAACGCGCGGGGTCCTTTGCGCCATCGGCGGTACCGCGGGACAAGCGGCGGGACTGTTGCTTGGCAAGCGCGGCGCCAGCAACCTGGACAGCTTCACGGGCACACAAATCCGCGCGCTGTTCGGATTGGCCGGCTTTGGGATAGTGGTCCTGCTTGCCAGACAGGGCCGCGCCATCGTCATCCTGTTTCCCAAGTTGCTGGGTGGCGATGAAAGACACTCCGTTCGGCGCGCATTCCTTGTACTGGGGCTGGGCGCGATCCTCGGACCATTCCTTGGCGTGTCGCTTGGGCTACTCGCCACGCAGCGTTTGCCCACGGGCACGGCCGCCACGCTGATGTCGCTCGTGCCCGTGTTGCTGATTCCGGTATCCGCGCTGGCATTCAAGGAAAAGGCCGGCGTCCGCGAAATCGTGGGCGCCATCCTCGCAGTAGGCGGGGTGGCCCTGCTGGCGTGGTGACACGCCGAAAGCTGCCGCGCCATCACCCGCGCGCCACGCCCGCCTGACAGCGCAAGCAAGGACACGAGGCCGACACACTATCCAGCCTTGGCTGTAGCGGTCGGAAAGTCGGACGGCCGGCCGAAGGTCGGACGGGGTGTGCGACTTTCGGATGCCCGGAACAGGCAAACGCCGGCGAATCTCTCGAAAAGGCGAGGCCCGCGGCTTGGCACTGTTTTCGCTTCTGCTTGGCCTCGTGCTCGCTCAGGTACTCTCTGCAACCGTCGTTGGCATCGATGCGGCCCCCATCCACGTCGAGGTGGATGTCGCCCACGGGCTGCCGGGCTGCCACATCGTTGGCTTGCCCGACGCTGGCGTAAAAGAAGGCCGCGTCCGCATCCGCGGTGCGATCGAGAACAGCGGCTTCAAGTACCCGCTCCGTCGCATCACCGTGAACCTGGCCCCGGCCGATCTCCGCAAGGATGGTGCTGCCTTCGACGTCCCCATCGCGATCGGCATCCTTTCCGCCGCCGGCGCCATTCCTGCCGAGGCCAACCAAGATTCGCTCTTCGTCGGCGAGCTTGCCCTCGACGGACAGGTGCGCCCCGTTCGCGGCGTTCTGCCGATGGCGGCCTACGCGCGTTCTCGGTCCATCGCGCGCCTGTTCGTCCCGCGCGAGAACGCCGCCGAGGCTGCGGTGGTAGGCGGCGGCTGCGCCATTGTGCCGATCGGCAACCTCGGTGAATTGGTCGAGGCGTTGCAGGGGCAACCGCGGCCTTCGGATCCCGTTGCACCACCCGCCTTTCTGCCTTCCATCGGCGCCGACATGGCCGACGTACGCGGACAAGAAGTCGCGCGCCGGGCGCTGGAAATCGCGGCCGCCGGGGGTCACAACATCGTCTTCGTCGGACCGCCCGGGTCGGGGAAAACCATGCTTGCGCGCAGGCTGCCTGGCCTTCTGCCGCCGCTGTCGTTCGACGAGTCGCTGGAAACCACCATGGTGTACTCGGTGGCCGGAATGCTGTCGGGCCGCTCGCTCGTCACGGAACGGCCATTCCGCGCGCCTCACCACACGGTCAGCGTCGCGGGCCTGGCGGGCGGCGGACCCGCGGTGAGGCCCGGCGAGATCTCCCTTGCCCACAACGGTGTGCTGTTTCTCGACGAGCTGCTCGAATTCGGACGGCCGGTGTTGGAAGCACTTCGCCAGCCTCTCGAAGAGCGCGCCATTGCGGTGGTTCGCGCGCGACGGACGGTCGTGTTTCCGGCGGACTTCATGTTGGTCGCCGCGCTCAATCCCTGCCCCTGCGGTCATCACGGCAACCGCCTACGCACGTGTACCTGTTCGCAGCTCGCGATCAACGCCTACCGGGCCAAGTTGTCGGGGCCACTTCTGGATCGGATCGACATGCACGTCGAGGTGCCCGCCTTGACCTATCGCGAGCTTTCGTCGAGCAAGGGCGGCGAAACCACCTCGGACGTGCGTGCGCGCGTCGAGGAGACACGCCGACGACAACTGGCGCGCGGTCCTCGCCCGAATGCGCGCCTGAGCACGCCCGACCTCGCCCGCGTGTCTATCCTCGACGGCGACGGCCATCGACTACTCGAACGCGCCGTCGAGCGCCTGGCCCTGTCGGCGCGAGCCATCGAGCGTGTGCGTCGGCTGGCCCGCACCATTGCCGACATGGAGGGCAGCGAGGACGTACGCGGCCCGCACGTGGCCGAGGCGCTGCAATACCGGTTTCTGGATCGGGAGGCGGTCTGAATGGTCACAAGAGAGAGCACAGAGAGGGAGGAGGAGGGCACAGAGGAAGGGCTCAATGCGATCAGTGGGACGATTATTGGAGCCGCAATCCAGGTGCACAGGGCGCTCGGGCCGGGACTGCTGGAGTCAGCCTACCAGGCTTGTCTCGAACGCGAGGTGGTCGAACGCGGCCACCGCGTCGAGCGGCAGCGGTCGTTCCCCATTGTCTACAAGGGCACGATGATCAGGCAGGTGTACCGGCCGGACATGGTCGTCGACAGCCGAGTCCTCGTCGAAATCAAAGCGGTCGCACACCTACTGCCCGTGTACGAAGCCCAGATCCTTTCCTACCTTCGGCTCGCCAGCCTGCCGCTCGGCCTGCTCATCAATTTCCATCACGCTACGCTCAAAGCCGGCATTCGCCGTTTTCGCTTTTCCCCCTCTGTGCCCTCCTCCCCTCTCTGTGCCCTCAACGAACCCAACAAAAGGAGATAACCCATGTCCACAATCAAAGAGAAGCTGAAAGCAGTCGCCAGTGCCCTGGTCGCCATTGAAAAGCAATTCGGCAAGGGCGCCATCATGTCGCTCGGGGGCGAAGCCGAGGACATCGCCGTGATTCCGACCGGCTCGGTAGGCCTCGACCTCGCGCTTGGCGTGGGCGGGCTGCCGCGCGGCCGCGTGGTCGAGGTCTTCGGTCCCGAGTCATCGGGAAAGACCACGATGACCCTGCACGCGATTGCGCAGGCACAGAAGGCGGGGGGAGTGTGCGCCTTCATCGACGCCGAGCACGCCCTCGACGTCACCTACGCCCGCAAGCTCGGCGTGCGCGTCGAGGACTTGCTGGTGTCGCAGCCCGACCACGGCGAGCAAGCCCTCGAGATCGCGGACAAGCTGGTGGGAACTGGCGCGGTTGATCTGATCGTCATCGATTCCGTGGCAGCCCTGGTGCCCAAAGCCGAGATCGAAGGC
>PMLH01000226.1 GCA_003159055.1 Myxococcales bacterium | reverse complement strand
AAGGTGTCCAGGAATGCGGCGCCCATGCCGAGACCACCACTTTGATAGATGAGCGCAATCTGGCCGCCAGGCGAAATTGCCGCTGCTTGCAGCGTGAGGCTGTACCCGTCCGAGGCATTGGCGGCGAACAAGGGCTGGGCCGGACCAAGGCTTTTTCCCGAAATCGGGTCGAAGGCCTGGACGTAGACATAGTTGACGGTGGTGGCGGCAGCGCTGCCGGCGTCGGGGAACACCGTGGGATCGGACCCGTGGTAGCCGTTGAAGATGAGCAGTTGCGTGGCGGTTCGCAGTCCTAGGCCCGAGACGAAATTCGGGTTCGCATCACCCTCTGCCACGAAGCCGAACTGGGTCTGAGGACAGATCTGCACGATAGCCGGTGCGTCCGTGCCGCTGTCGCCCTTTCCACCCGTGCCAGCCGCGCCACCATCAGGGGCGGAGCTTCCATCCGTCCCGGAGACGCCGCCCGTCCCGGTGGCGGACACCTCGGGTGCCACGCTGCTGTTCACGTCGGCTGGGGCGTCCGGGACTGTCGTGCTGGGTTGGCTGTCGACGCCACCGTCGATCACGGGGCCTTTTTGTGGAAGCTGCCCATTCACAAGGTCGGCCTGGTCGGCGCAAACGCCGGACACGCAAACCTGCGAGGCCATGCAGTCCGTGGCGGCGTTGGCGCACGTGCTCCGGCAATGCAGGTCGGCTGCACAGACGAGCGAGGTCCCACACACGGGATTGGCCACGGTGCAGGTAGCTTCGGCGGGAAGCAAGCAGACACCGAGGCCGCTGACCTTGGTGCACTCTTGGCCCGGCTGGCAGTCCCCGGTGGACCTGCAGCCCTCATGGCACTTGCCGTACGTGCAAGACAGTGGGTTGTTACAATCGCTGTTGAGCACGCAAGGGGTGCCTACGTCGATCGGCTTCGAGTTGCCACATCCGGCCGCAAGCAATGCGGCTGTTGCAACGAGTCCGACCGTTCGAGAAGAGATGCCTGGCATGTTAGTCTCCGTTTCGATCTGCTGGTGCGTATTCGACGGGCGGAACCATACCATCGTGAACCACGCCGGGTGCAGAAAATATGCCGCACTGACCGGTCGGTGGTACCGATCGCGGCTGGCCTACGGTGTCACGTGATCCGAGCCGCAAACCGTAGTAGCCTGCGTTCGACACCGGCATGACAGTATGTCGCCTTTGTTCGACCGAACATTCTCCTGGGGAGGTGAATTGCCCCAGCGCGAAGGCGTCGCCAGTGGCGAACGCCGACAATGTGGCCTTCGCCGCGACGAATGTCGGCTCGCCGGCCGCATCTCCGGAAGGCGCTGCGCCGGTCCCGGCCGCAATCACTGCGACGCGCGTTCGGCAACCAGCGCCAGCTGCGCCCGATGCAGTCTCGGATGAGATTCCGGTGGGTACCGTGATCGGCTATTGGACCATCACGCGCAAGCTGGGCGAGGGCGGGATGGGGGCAGTGTACGCGGCGACGGCGGAGGACATCGGCACCACGGTCGCGGTCAAGGTACTTTCGTTTCCCGGGTGGCGCCACCCCGGGGCCCAGGCAGAGTTTGACAATGCCAAGGAGCGTTTCCATCGCGAGGCCAAGGCGGCCAGCAAGCTCAAGCATCCCAATGTCATCGGCATCCTCGCCTACGGCAGCCTGCCCGATGGACGGCCCTACTTCGTGATGGAATACCTGCCCGGGCATTCGCTCGACGTGCGCCTGCGCGAAAGCCCGCCGCGCGGGGCCGAGCTGTCTCGCTTGCTCATGCAAGTCTGCGACGCCCTGGCGGCGATTCATTTGGAAGGCATCGTTCACCGTGACCTCAAGCCGGAAAACATCTGGGTCGTGGAGCCCAAGCAGGGCGAGACTTTCGTGAAGCTGCTCGACTTCGGCATTTCCAAGATGGAAGGCCTGACCAGGCTGACCGAAACCGGAGCGCACGCCGGGACGCCGTACTACGAGGCTCCCGAACAACTGGATGGCAAGAACATCGGCCCGCATTCGGACATCTACGCGTTCGGCGCCGTTCTGTACGAGATCTTCACCGGACAGCTGCTCTTTGGCGGACAGAGCTTGGCCAAGATCTTCCACGACATCCTCTTCGCCGAGCCACCCCCGCTGGTTGCGCGTGAGCCGTACGCGATCTCGCCCGAGCTCGGTCGGCTGATTCTCGATTGTCTCAACAAGAAACCCGAGCGACGGCCGGAGTCGGCTCTGGCGTTGAAGGAACGACTGCGCGGTGCCATGGCCGAAGGCCCGGCCGCGCCGTTTAACTTGGCGCGCACCGAAGTGGTGCCGTTGCCTGTTCCCGATCCTGCGGCCGATGGAAACGTTGTGATGGGGCCAGCCACCGCGGCGCTGGTGGCGAGCGTGTCGAAGCCGCGTGGCACGCGTATCAAAGCGGTGCTTGGATTGGCCGCGCTGGCGCTTGGCGCTGGCCTGTATTGGGAAGTACACCGCTCCTCGCCTGGAAAAACCGTGGTGCCTCCAGCGGTTGCTGTGCCGGCGGAGGCCTCGAAGGCGCCGAAGCCCGTGATCGAAACGCCGCCGGCGGTCCCGAGCGCGCAACAGCCCCACGCCGTCAAGGAAGTGCCGGCATCGAAACCGGGACTGTCAGATCGCCGCTCCTCCCCGCGCCGCCTCGGAACGAAAGCGAGTGTCGCCAGTCTGCCAACTGAAGAGGGTGCGCAGGGGAGCTCCGACCCCGCGGAGATAGATCCCGCAGTCGTGCTGGCGCCGCCGCCCGCACCGGTGAACCCACCGCAACCGTCATCCGCTCCGCCCGCACCTTCCGTGCCCGCGCCCGAGCCGTCTCGTGCCGCGCACGGGGCACATCGCCCGTTGCTTCTCCACAAGAAACCTGAGCTCATCTACAAGGATCTTCGGACTGACCCATGACCGCCTTCATACGCAGCCTATTCACGTTCACGTTGCTCTTCGGAGCGTTCCTCATCGCAGCCAGGCCAGTTCACGCTGATGGCGATCCCCTTCGCCAAAGCGCGGCCGACCATTTCGATCGCGCCTACGCGCATGCGCAGCAGGGCGACCACGCCGCAGCCCTGGCCGAGTTCAGACGTGCGCTCGAGCTCTCGGGACAGGCCTTCATCCTGTTCAACATGGCCTGCGAGTATGCCGAGCTGAACCGCCCCGTGGAGGCGGTGAAGACCTTCGACAAACTATTTGCGGGTCCAGGCAACACGCCGCCGGACAAGATGGAGGACGCCCGTCGCATGCGCAGCGAGCTCGAGGCCCGCATCGGGCAGATCAAAGTCACAACCAACGCGCCCGCCGCTATTGAGGTCGACAATCTCGCTGCCGATCAGTCCTCCAAGGATGCACCCATCGCGGTCGGCAGCGGTCTGCACGTGGTCGCCGCGGTGGCGGCTGGCTACGCGCCTCTTCGGCAGCAGATCGACATCGCCGGCGGCGAGACGCGCGAGATCACCCTGGTCCTCTTGCCGGCAAAGGGCCAGCTTGCGCAGCTTCGCGTGACCAGCAGTGTGATGGCGGCAGACGTGCTGGTGGATGGCACCTTGGTGGGCCGAACGCCGTTACCGGCATCCTTGCCGGTCGAGGCTGGCACGCACGAGGTGGCGCTGCGCCGGGCGGGCTATCAGACGGCGAAGAAATCGATCACGCTCGGCGAAGGTTCGGCTGGCGACGTGGCTCTCGAGCCGGAAACGGATCCAACGGAAATCGTGCACATGGGTGGGGTTCTGGCCCTCGACGGAAGCGAGCCCGGTTCCTCGCTGTCCATCGACGGAAGGCCGCAGGAAGCCGCGACCGGGCAGTTTCGCTTGGCGCCCGGGCCGCATCGCCTGGTGATTGCGCATTCCGGGTTCCTGTCCATGGAGTCGGAGGTCACGGTCGAGTCGAACAAGACCCGCGGCCTGCACATCGACCTGGAACCGACCGCTGAAAATCGGCAGAGCCACTTGGACCGTGCTTCTGGGCAACGGTGGCGCGCCTGGGGCACCGTGGCGGCGGGTGCCTTGCTCGCAGGGGGCAGCCTTTGGTATCTCCACTCGGCGCAATCCGATCAGGACCAAGCCCATCGGAATGCTGACCTCGTACAGGCCACCTTCAATCCGGGTGGCGCTTGCGATCGTCAGGCCGGCAAGGACACGAAAGAGTGCTACGCCCAGGCAAGCCAGGCCAGCAGCAACGTCACCACCGCCAACCACAAAGTCTTGGGTGGCTACATCGCGACCGGTGTCGGTGCAGCGGTCCTGGTCACCGGCGTCGTCCTGGTGCTGACCATCGACGGCGTCAGCAAATTCGAGCCGCGCAAGAAACGGAGCAGCGACCTCTACCCGTCGTTGTCACTCGCAGGGTGGGCGCAGCCAGGTTCGGGCGGCGTTGTCCTCGGCGGCAGGTTCTAGCAGCCCGTGGCAAAAGTCTCCACGTCGCCGTTCGGGCGTCTTCGGAGCCGGCTGCTGCGTCGCCGCTCGCTTGAATACCTCTAGTATTCGGCGCTTCGCTGCTCCTGGCATCCGGCCCGAATCCACACCAAACGGCTCGGTCCGACTTTCACCACGGGCTGCTAGCCCGCGCTGCGCTTGCCGAGAAATCGC
>PMLH01000101.1 GCA_003159055.1 Myxococcales bacterium | reverse complement strand
GATCACGTTCTTGATGCCCTCGCGAGCCGCGCGCTCCTTCAGCATCGCCTTCTCAGCCCCCTCGCCAACCAGCAAGAAGATTATCCCGTCACCCACTAGTCTCGGTGCGGCATCAAGAAGCATGCTCAGCCCGTGAGCCATGCCGTGCGTTCCCACGTAGGTGGCGATGAATCCCGAGGGTAAGCTCAGGCGCGCGCGTGCCTCCTGCCGCGATCCCGGCCGAAACAGATCCAGGTCGACGCCGTTGGTGATGACCGACAGTTTCGAACGATCAATGCCACGTACGGAAATCTCGTCGACGAAGGACTCCGTCACGACGACCAGATGGCTAGCGGCCCGGTAAAGAAACAGTTCGACCTGTTCCAGCGTCTTCACGATCGGAGATCCGGCCTTCATCGCACCCACCGCGACGATGCTGCGGGGCNNAGATCGCGCACTTCGAAAACGAAGGGCACGCGATACAGCCGCGAAAGCCAGTAGCCCGCGACCCCAGTCAAGAACTGAGGCGAGGTCGCAACCACGACATCCGGCCGCTCGGTCACAAATGGGCCAACAGCGCTGGCGCTGGCGCCAAATGATATGTAGTTGGCGATGCGCTTGATGGAGCCTTTGTTGGCAGCAGCGTAGATCGGCACGCGTACGACCTGGACGCCGTCGACGATGTCGCGCCGAAACCACTGCCCGCGATACTCAGGTGGGATCACTCCAGTGGGGTGATTGGGGAAGCCCGTGAGCACGGTGACCTGGTGGCCCAGGCGAACCCACTCACGCGACAGCTCATGAACGCGAGCCGCCGGTGCACCCATTTCGGGTGGGAAGTACTGGCTGACGTATAGGATCTTCACGGCGACGGCTCGGGAAGGGTAAGTCGTTGGCTGACGGAGTCTGCATCTATTCGCAGCTCGCCGGCTGCAAAGCATAGGCGAACCTGAGGCGCGACCAGAGCGTACACGAGACGACCACGCTCGTCAGGCTGCAGGCGGACGGAAACGCGGCCCTCCGCCGCGCCGAATCCGCGTCCGACCCAGCCCGGGCGGCTGGGGTATTCGCCGCGGACTGCACTTATCGCTCGACCAGCCAGAACCACCAGTCGCAACCCGGCCGTCGCGGATTCGAGGGCGCCACCGCCTTCGGCGAGATCGGCAACCCTCCACGCCGGGTCGAGCGGCAGATTCGATAAGACTTGCGCTCGCTCGGGCACATGCAACAGATCGTCGCGCACGACGAGCAATTGGTTCGGCCAGAAGAGCAGGCTGCGCTGGTGCGTCCAGCCCCGATACGACTCGACCTGACCACGCAGCAGCCAAGCGCCGGGCCATGGTGACGAAGTGCCAAGGTACATCGGACGGCCCCTGCCCCCGACGCGAAAGGATGCCCAGATCTCGTCGGCGCCCTGTCCGTCCACGCTGACGGCAGCGTGCGCGGCCGCCGAGCGTTCGAAGGTGCGAATCTCACCGGGCGCATAGGTGGTTACACCCGTGTCAGTGACGACGGGGACGCCGTCCCACACCAACTCGAACGACAAAGCGTCGGCATGCCCGTGGCCAGGCTGTTCCTTCGGGCCGATCTCGCCGTGCTCGAATAGCAGCTCGTGTGCTCCGACGCGCGCCATGGTCCAGCCGGTGTCAGGCAGCTCGGTGACGGCTGCTGGTGGGTTGCCGGGCAGACTCAAGCCGGCGAGCTTCGCCAATCCATGAATCGTGTCGATCGAGGGCGACGAACTTGGCACCGCATCGTTCAGACAGGGAAAGCTGCCATCGCGCCGTCGGATCTTCTCCACCCAACCCAGCATGCGTGCGAGAATGACATCCGTGGCAAGCGTGCGCCCACGGGCTCGATGGAGGACCAGGGCAAGCAGCGCGTCCTGCAAGACGATCAGGTGATACTGCGCCGTGCGCTCTGCATAGCCGCCGTCAGGCAGAACCTGGCGCTCTAACTCGCGTTCGAGCCTGCACGCGGCGCGCTCGCCGACGATTGCGGAGTCGTCGCATTCCAGAGTTGCCGCCGCAGCGACGAGAGCGCACAAATCGCAAAGCAGGTGATTGCCCAGCAAGTGGCGTTCGAGACGTCTGGCGAGAAACCGCATCTGGGTCGCCATCCACGGGGACAAATGCGGTCGCAGCGGCGGAGCGATGGCTCCCGCTAGCGACCAGTTGAGCAGGCGACGGGCCACCGGATAGGGCTCCCACGCGTCGCCGCGGCAGGGTGGATTGCTTGCAATCCAGTCGTCGATCAGCGCACGAGCATCTTCGATACTCGTGGCGGCCAGCGCGACAAGCTCGGTGTGGTATTGGCGTTCGTAGCGCCAAAGCTTGCTCTGGCCCTCGCCCTTCCAGTCATGCCTGGCAGCCGAGATGCCGTGATACTCGACCATCCCCTGCTGCCAAAGTTCCGCGGGACGTGGGTCGATGCCCGGAATCTCCAGAGCTGGCAGGGGAGCAGGCCTCGCCTTTGGGTCAGGATGCATTCGGCAGATGCCCAACGCCGGCACATGGTTGTTCGCTTGCACGCGCGCAACATGCACGGCCTGCCAGGCGATCTGGGAAAGGCGCAGTTGCCTGACCGTGCGTGCAAAAGTGGGCAGCGAACTCAGGAAGGCCATGAAACGCGGCTCACCCGAGCTTCCGTGGCAAGCCATCACGCAGCGAATCGACCGCTGCGAACGTGGCTCGGCTGACGGCGGCGATCATCGCGATCTCGATTGGTGGTGGTCCCCCGCGACGGACAGCGTCGACAAATGCCTGCATCTCCGCGCCATGCCCCTTGTCCTGAACGAACTTGCGGATCACTCGGCGCTTGCCGGCGCGATGCAAGTCGAGCAGCCGGAAGTCGTCGAGAACTGCGGAGGCGCCAGCACCCAACACCTCCAGTCGCTCCTTGCCGGCGCTGGCGTCGCTGCTGGCCACGTAGGCAATGTTGCACAGCGAGCCGTCGCCAAATCCGACGGTGACGAGGACGTTGTCGTCGCTGCGCACGCCCGAACCCGAAGCCACGCCTTGCGCGTACACGCTGACCGGCGGAGCGCCGGCAAGGAACGCGGCGAAATCAATGAAGTGGCACACCTCACCGACGATACGGCCGCCGCCTATTGCGGGATCGTGGATCCAAGACTCGGGCGGGATTAGTCCGGCATTCACGCGGTAGTTCATTACCAGCGGCGCACGCCGGCCTGCGTGGAAATCTGCTAGCTCGCGTGCCAGCGGCGAGAAACGCCGGTTGTAGCCGACAAGCAACAGCTTCCCCGCGCGTGCTTGTGCTGCCAAGATTGCATCCAATTCTTCGGGCGTGAGGGCCAAGGGCTTCTCGACGAACACGTGTTTGCCGGCATCGAGGGCGGCGACGGCCTGGCGCGCGTGCAGATTGTGGCGCGTGGCGATCACCACAGCATCCGCATTCGGACCGGTCAGAATTGTGTCTACTTCGGTGGAGCAGCGCTCGAACCCGAACTTGTCGGCCAGGTGCCGGCACGAGAGACCGCGCGCCGAGACCACTGTATCCAATCTGACATTCGGAACTTTCGCCAGCGCCGGGACCAGCACCCCCGACGCAAAGGCGCCTGCGCCAACCACCGAGATGCGCACATCGCCGCGAATTGGCGGGCTACGTTGCGGAATCTGGACTGTGCGGGACGGCGTCTCGCGTGCCGGGTAGGTCAGGACGATGCCCAAGGCATCGGCGCCGGTCGCAATGAGCTGGTAGGCTTCCTCGGCGCGCTCGATTGGAAAGCGATGCGAGATGAGCGGCTGCAGGTTCAAACGACCCGCGGCACATTGGTCCAGGAACGCTTCCATGTTCCGCTGCTCTGTCCAGCGCACGTATCCGATGGGATAGTCGATTCCCGATTCCTCATACAGCGGGTCGTAGCGGCCGGGGCCGTACGAGCGCGATAGCTTGAGAGTGAGCTCCTTCTCGTAGAACGGGGCGCGCGGGATGTCCATGCCGACGTCGCCGACTACCACCACGGTCCCGCGGTCGCGGGCGATCTGCGCGGCCAGGCGGATGGGCCCGTCGCCCTTGGTGGCAGCGGGCAGTATCACCGCGGCGTAGCCCAGGCTGTCCGTCGCCGCCAGCAGGGAGCGCACGCCGGTCTCCCCGGGGTCGGGAGTGACGACGGCGGCGCCGAAGCGGGTGGCAAGAGCGCAGCGCGCTTCCGTGGGTTCGACGCCCGCGACCTCGCACCCGGCAGCGCGAAGCAGCTGTACCGTGATCTGGCCGAGGAGCCCCAGCCCCACCACCGCCACGCGATCGCCGAGAGCCGCCCCGCTCTGCCGAACCCCTTGCATCGCGATAGCCCCGATGGTGGAGAAAGCCGCTTCGTCCATCCCGACGCCTTCGGGCACGCGCGCGCACAACGTGCCCGGAACATAGGCGAACTCGGCGTGGTTGGCGTACTCGCCGCCTGCGCAGGCCACGCGGTCGC
>PMLH01000142.1 GCA_003159055.1 Myxococcales bacterium | reverse complement strand
CGCGCATCGAAGGCCACGCCAAGGTTCACATCGACATCGGCGACGACGGCAAGGTGGGGGCAGCGACCCTGCACGTGCTGGAATTCCGCGGCTTCGAGCGCTTCGTGCAGGGCATGCAGGCCGAGCTGATGCCCACCATCACAACGCGGATTTGCGGAACCTGTCCCCATGCGCACCATTTGGTCGCCGCCAAGTGTTTGGATGCCATGTTCTCGGCGCCGCCGCCCAAGGCCGCGTTGCTGCTGCGGCAGATCCTGAATTGCGGCAGCATGATCCATTCGCACGCCATTCACTTCTTCGCCTTGGCGGGGCCGGATCTGTTCCTCGGCCAGTCGAGTCCGGTTGCCAAACGCAATTTGATGGGCTTGCTCGAAGTCGCGCCTGATTTGGCGAAAAAAGCGCTTCGCTTGCGCAGCATCGGCCAAACCATGGTGGAAATCGTCGGCGGTCGCGGCACGCACCCAGTGACCGCGGTGGCGGGTGGCATGTCGTACGCGCTCACGGCGGAACACCACACGACCTTGAAAGCCTTGGCCGCGGAAGCCCTGACGCTGGCCAAGGTTGTGCTCGACGCCGGCAAGAAAGCGCTGCTCAAGGACGAGACCCTGCTCACGCGCCTGCCGCTCGCAACCAACGACATGGGCACCGTGCAAGGCAACGCGCTGGATCTCTACGATGGAACCTTGCGGGTACGACGGCCCGACGGTGGCGTTGCTTTGGAATTTTCCGCGGCCGACTACGCCAAGCACATGGTCGAGGAAGCGCTGCCGCATAGCTATGGCAAGCAGGTCTTGCTCAAAGATGCCAGCGGCGTCACGCAGCCCTATCGTGTGGGACCGCTTGCACGCCTTAATTGTGCGCAAACCACCGGAACCCCGTTGGCCGACGCCGCGTTGGCCGAATTCAAAGCAGCCTGTGGAAATCCGTCGCGGCATTTGGTCTCTGCCCACTGGGCGCGCCTGATCGAGATCGTCCACTGCGCGGAAAAGGCCATGGCGATGTTGCAGGACCAGGCGATCCTGTCGCCTGAGGTGCGAACCGCGCCGGGCCCGCTCAACCGCCGAGCCATCGCCCACGTGGAGGCACCGCGGGGCGTGCTGATCCACGACTACCAGGTCGATGCCAACGCGTACATCGAGACAGCGAACTTCGTGGTCGCCACCCAGCACAACATCGCCAGTATCAACACCACCCTGAAAGACGCCGCCACGCTCCTCCTCGACAAGAGCGATGCCGAGTTGCTCGACGGCGTCGAGTTCGCCATCCGTTGCTACGACCCCTGCCTTTCCTGTTCCACCCACCGCGTGGGGCAGATGCCACTCGAAGTGAATCTGTGGCAGGGCGACAAGTCCATCCGTACCGCGAGGAGGTAGCCATGCCGACGGTTCACATCGAAGAAGCCGGTTGCCGCGACTGCGGTCTGTGCGTGGAAATCTGCCCGACCAAGGTCTTCGAGGAAGAGGCGGCCAAAAAGCTCGCCAAGGTGGTGCGCCAGGATGACTGCATTGGTTGCACGTCGTGCGTGTACCTGTGTCCTTCGCGCTGTGTTTCCGTGGCCGATGCGAAACTGCAAAGGCCATTTCATCGCGTGGAAACTGACGCGACGCTGGTCTCGCACTTCTTGCAACAGGTGCCGGCGACCCTGCAGCTGACAGCGGCCGACTACGCCGAGGCGCTCGCCGACACCCACGTTCGCATCAAGGCACTCGCAGCCGCGCTAAGAGAAATCATGGGGCGCGGACAACGGGCCGTGGGCCGCTCGGCGGGAAATCTCGCCGCGGGCCACATGCCCGAGATGTACGAAACCAGTGAGATGGCCGACCTTCTGGCAGGCTTGCGCCGCCGCTTCGCCCACGCGTTCGACTTCGACGCCAAGGTCGAGGCCGACGGGGCTGTCACCTTGACCTTCGCCGGGTGTGCTTTGCACAAGGTCGTCACGTCGCAAGGAGAAGTGGTCGGCAGCGCCAATCTGTGCGAGCTGTTTCACGAATACTTCGCAGGATTGATGAGTGCGTTTTCAGGTAAAAGTTATGCAATCGCAACCCTCGGCACTGTCGGTCAGTGCACGATGAAATTCCAGATCCGCAGTTAACCCCGACCAGAAGGAGAAGAGCATGGCTTCCCGAACAGAAAAAATGCAGGACATCTTGCGCGGTCTTCGCGGCGCTTCGCCCGACATCATCGGCGCCGCGGTGGTAAGCATCGACGGCTTCATCGTCGCGTCGGTCTTGCCGAGCGAGGTGGATGAAGAATTGGTTTCCGGAATGGCGGCGGCCATGCTTGGCGTCGGCGAACGGATTTCGTCCGAATTGATGGCGTCGACCATGGAACAGGTGTACGTGCGCAGCGAGAAGGGCTACGTCGTGCTCAACGCCGTCGGTGCAGATTCGGTGTTGGTCGTTCTGACCAGCAAAGACGCCAAGCTGGGTTTGGTCTTCATCGAGGTCAAACGCCGCTGCGCGGAGCTGGCCAAGGCCATCGCTGCGTCGGCCTAGGTCCGATGATGGTGGCGCCGGAATCCGCGCGGCGATCCGGCGGCGTGGCGCACGTCATGCCTGCGGGTCTGCGCACGACGCTGGCGGCTGTGCTGCTCGTCATCGGTGTGGCCGACCTGGCAGCGATCGACACAGTCCTTGTGCCGCGCTACCTGGCCAGTCGCTCGCGTGGGGCGCGCGATTCGGCGCTGGTTCCGCTCCAGGCGCGGGCGCAGCCGACGACGGTCCTGCCGCCACAGCCGACGCCCGTGGTTTCTCCGCCAGTGCTTGCCGCGGCCGCGCAGGAACCGGCGACACCTCCGCCAGCGCCAGAAGAGGTCCCGGCACCGCCCACCACCGCGGCCCACCCAGAGGCCGAACCCGCACCCAAGGCCGTACCATCGCAAGAGTCGGATTGGCCGCGTCTGCTGTTTGTCCTAAACAGCGCGTGGCTGTCATCCGAGTCGCGCGAAACCCTCGACAAGCTGGCCGCCCACCTTAAGGACAACCCCGATCTGCAAGTCGTGCTCGGGGGGCACACGGACGATTCGGGGACGCCCGAGCTGAACCATTCCCTGTCGCTCGACCGGGCGGTACGCGCGCAGAAGTGGCTGGTCGGCAAGGGCGTCGATCCCGTCCAAATCGAGGTTCACAACTTCGGAGCGTCGAGGCCCGCAACACCGGGGCGATCCGCCGAAGCCCGTGCGCAAAACCGCAGGGTGGAGATTGCCTTGCGCGAGAGGAGCCACTGATGTCGCCGTTGTCGTTGCTCGTCATTGCCAGCACCGTGGCTGCCGTGGCGTTCTTTGTCGCGGGCCTGTTGTTTCGCCGCCCGCGCGTGGCCGCGCTAACCGACCACGACGAGCACGCCGACCAAGTTGCGGCGCTCACCGGCGAGCTGGCGAGCTTGCAGGCTCGTCACCAGCAAACCAGCGACGCCCTCGCCGAGACAGAAAGACAGCGGCAGGCAGAAGCGCAAGCAAGAAAGCACGCGGAAGACGCCCAGCGCGCAATCGAGCGCGACCGCGACAGCACCCTGGCCGAGCGGGAGCGTCTTCTCGCCAGGGAGAGGACCTTGGCCGAACGTCTACGCGCCGCCGAGGACCATGGCCGGGCAGCGCTGGAACAAGTGGAAGCCAACGCGGCCGCGTGGGATGCGCGATGGCAGGCGGCCAAGGCCGAGCGGGAGCGGCAGGAGCAGGTCCTTCGGCAAGAGCTGGTGCAGCTTCGCGGCCGCTGCGACCGTCACGCAAAAGAGAAGGAAGGGGCAGACATCCGCGAGCGCAACCTGCGCGCCGACCTTGAGCATGAAGCCGCGGTCTGGCGGGACAAGTACGCCCGCGCCGAGGCGGCTTGGCAAGACACGCTCGCGACGAAACAGGCCGACTGGGAGGCCAAGGTCTCCGCCACCGACGCTGCTTGGCAGACCAAGCTCGAAACGGCCAGTCGTGCATGGCAAAGTGGCGACTCCACGCGAGAGGCGGAAAAGCAGCAACTCGCCTTTCAGCTGCAGCAACTGCGCGACGAGCAGGCGAGGGATCACGAACAGAACCAACAGCTTGCACTTGCCCTGCGGACCGCCGAGGAGACCGTCGCAGCCGAGCGCGCCGAGGCGCAAGCCGCCGCCGAAGGGTTGCGCCGCGCCGAGGATCGCCTGCGTGATTGGGACCGGTTGACCCGCGAAAACGCCGAGCTGCGCGACGAGCGAACGCGCGCCGCCGAGGAGGCAAAGTGGGTGGTTGGCCGCGAGGGCGAAGTTAGGGACGCGAAGGTCGAATTGGCCGCTGCGCAGGCCAAGTTGGTCGAGCTGGGCGAAGTGCTGCAAGAGAATCGCAAACTGCGCGACGAGGTCGCGGAGCTGCGCCTGCATCAGGCGGCCAGCGACGAGTTGGAGCGACTGACGGCCGCCCACAAGCAGTTGCGGTTGGATGCCGAGCTGATGGCCCGCAGGCTGCAAGAATTGAAGCTCGACCAGGCCGAGCTGGTCCCACTGCGAGCGCAAGCCGCCGAGGCGGCATCGCTTGAGGAAGAGGTTGCCTATCTGCGGCGACGCGAGAAGGATCTGGAAGCGCAGCTCTACGCCAGCGGACTTTGCGCCAGTCGAGAGATTCCCGTGGTGAGCGGCGAAGTTCTCGTACACACACCGGTGTCGAGCATGGAAACCAATCTCGATTCGCTGCTGGGCGAGGGCGGCCCCCGCACTGCCGTGCTCGCCGATGCGCAAGGGTTTCTGATCGCTGGTGCCGGAGAATCGTTCGCGCAGGAGGGCTTGGCTGCCTTTGCGGCGGTGGCCGGGGACATGGTTTCGCGCGCGCGCATGCTGTTGCCGTTGGCAGAAGTCAGTTCGGTCCGGGTCACCGATGCGAACAGGATGGTGCTGACTTGTCATCTGTTCGACAGCGACGCGCAAGGACTTGGCATCGCCACGCTGGGGCCAGGCGAGCCGCCCACCGAAAACACCCAGCGGGCCATCGGCGAGCTCGCCGCCATCATTTCAGGCGCAGGCGACGGCCCGAACGACGGCGGCACGGGCGGCGGCGACCCGGGCTCGGCTTGAAAGCAGGGCCGTTCTCGGATTCTTCGGAAAGCCTTTCCCATCCGACCTCTGTATTCTCAGTGCCTCGGTGGTTTCTATTCCCTATTTTTCCAGCAAGCCCGCAACTGTCGCTGCCTCGCCTGCGATGCATTGACTGATCTTTCGGGCTTCGGCGATGACGTCGTCGTGCGCGCCGACCAGGCGCAGAACTGCCTCAACCGCGGTTGGAATGGATGCGGCTACTTCTGGGCTCAACTGGGTGCCATACTCGGCAAACGCCGCGCCTTCGATTCCGACGAAATGCAGAGTTGCGACCGCGCACGAAGGCGCCAAGCGGTGGGCCAATTCCATCAATTCCGCAATGCCGATGGTGTGGGACGCCGAAGCCCCGGCACTGTAGCGTTCGATGGCTCGGCCCTCGAGCGTTACGCAGGTGCCAACCGGTCGCCCCGTGCTCATCGCATCGACCAGCACAATCCGGTCCGCGCTCGCCACGACGTCGAGCAAGTCGAACCCAAGTTGGGGGGCCAGCTCCACGCTCACGCCGTCTGGCAACCGCAGCTTGCGCAAGACTCGTCCGACGCGGATTGCCACCCCGTCATCTCGCACGAGCGCGTTGCCGAGACATAGGATGCGGGTGTTCATCGCGGTCGATCTGCTCGAAGTCTAACCGAAGCCGGACAAGGCGTCCTACCGCCAGGTCGGGAACCACAGACGCATGTTCGCGGCGGTGGCGGTTAGCGCGAACTCGCCCCACACCGGCGCGAAAAAGACCGCCATTGCGAAAGCGAGACCAATGTACGTGGTGATCACTTTCGGGTACTTGCGCTCAAGATGCGATGCAAGCCCGCCCAGCATGACCAGCAGGAATGCGTAGCACGGCAGGTAATAATGGCTGAAGGTGTAGTTGCCGCGCGTGCCCCGGGTCGCAAGCCACGGTGCCATGAAGGCAAACCACCCAACCAGCATCAGCAGAACCCCGCGCATGGTCGGGGCATCGAGAATCGCCAGCCAGATGCGCCGAAAGCGGCTGCGGATCGCGATCACAAGCGTGGTGATTGGGATCGCGACCAATAGCAGATCGGTTGTGGCCCAGAGGATCAGATTGCCGACGCTCGACGAATAGCGCGACCGCAACCCCGAGGTCGACGACTTGATCATAATTGGGTGCATCAAGATGGGCCAGCCATACCACGGGGAAGACAGATCGTTCTTGTAGTGTCCCAAGTCCAGGTGGTGCTTGTAGAGGCCGATAATCACTTTCCACGTCGATACTGGGTCGCTCGCCTTGCCCGTCAGTCGCAGTGCCCCCATCCAAATCAGCGTGTGCACAATGGGCACCACACCCAGCCAAAGCACGGAAAGAATCGACACCCGCCGAAGAAGCAGTATACCAATGACCGCCGGAATGGCGGTCATCACGCCGCTCCACTTGACCGAGGTCGAAAACCCGATGAGCACGCCAGCGGCAAGCACGCCACGCCAAGTTCGCGCACCCAGCGCCGCCACCATGCCCCACAGCATGAACGAAATCATCATGCCGTCGAGCAACCCGGAGCGAGAATATGAGATGAAGAAGCCATCGGCTGCCACGAAAGCGGCGGCCATCCAGCCCGCGCGCCTGTTGCCAAAAGTCACACGCCCGAGCCAATACGCCAAGCAAACTGATTGCAGACCAAACAACAATGGAATGAAGCGCCAACCCAGGGAATTGTAGCCAAACAGCAGCATCCCAACCGAAATCAACATCTTGCCGAGTGGCGGGTGATCGTTGTTGTCGGCGATTGCCAATGGATAACTTTGCGAGTTCTTGACGAAGGCTTCTTCGTCGAAGGTGAACCAGGTCGGCCA
>PMLH01000513.1 GCA_003159055.1 Myxococcales bacterium | reverse complement strand
GCCGCTCAGCTGGTACGGCGAGAAGCGCGTGGTCGAGCGAGCGATCTCGCTGACATCGACGCCGCCAGCGGCCGCGCTGCCGCCGCCTGGCCTGCTGGCCACGTTGCGGCCCTACCAAGAACAGGGCCTGGCGTTTCTGCAGCACCTCTTGGCCCACGAGGTGGGCGGCATCCTGGCCGACGACATGGGCCTGGGAAAGACACTGCAGACCATCGCCCACATCCTGCGCGAAAAGACCGAAGGACGATTGTCGGCTCCCGTGTTGATCGTGGCGCCTACCAGTCTGCTCTTCAACTGGCGGCGTGAGATGAAGCGATTTGCACCCGCGCTGCGCGTGGTGACCCTGGCGGGAGGTGATCGGCGTTCGACGTGGAAGTGCCTCGCACAACACGATGTCGGGCTCATTACGTACGCCACCTTGTTGCGCGACCAGGATGTGGCCAGCCGCGTGGCGTTTCACATGGTGATTCTGGACGAGGCCCAGGCCATCAAGAATCCGCGCAGCCAATGCCGGCAGGCCGCCGCCGAGCTGTCCGCGCGCCAGCGGCTGTGCCTGACCGGAACGCCGATCGAAAACCGATTGGGCGAGCTGTGGTCGCTGATGGATTTTCTGAACCCGGGAATTCTGGGCGACGAGGAGGCCTTTCGCTGCCGCTACAGCATTCCCGTCGAGCGCGACGGCAACGCGGAACGCTTGGCAGAGCTGCGTGGGCGGATTGCACCGTACCTGTTGCGGCGAACCAAGGAGGCAGTCGCGCCGAATCTGCCGCCCAAGACCGAGCTCGTGCATCCGGTTGAGCTGGAAGGTGCCCAGCGCGATCTCTACGAGAGTCTGCGTGTGTCTGCCCATGCAGAGGTGCGCCGAGCTATCGCCGACCGAGGATTGGCGGCCTCGACCATCACCATCCTCGATGCCTTGATGAAACTGAGACAGTGCTGTTGCGATCCGCAGCTCCTGCCTGGCGATCGCGGCCAAGACATTCCCGAGTCCGCCAAGTGGAACTATTTCCTTTCTCTGCTCACTGAGAACCTGGCGGCAGGGAGACGCGTCCTGGTGTTCTCGCAGTTCACACGCATGCTGGCGCGCATGGCCCACACCCTTCGCGAGCGGAGCATTGGCTTTGTCGAGTTGACTGGCGCCACCACCAATCGGCAGAAACCGATCGACGAATTCGAACGCGGCGAGGTCAGCGTGTTTCTCATCAGCCTGAAGGCGGGCGGCGCTGGAATCAATCTCACCAGCGCGGACACGGTCATTCACTACGACCCGTGGTGGAATCCTGCCGCCCAAGCCCAGGCCACTGATCGCGCCCATCGCATCGGGCAGCACAAGCCCGTGTTCGTACACAAGCTGATCGTGGCGGGCAGCGTGGAGGAAGAGATGATGCGCCTTCAGCGGCGCAAGCAACTGCTGGCGGACGGCCTTCTGGGCGCCGGTCCGACGGCGCTGACGGAAGACAACATCAGCAGGCTGTTCGCTCCGCTGAAGAGCGGCGAGTAGACAGGCGAATCGCCCCCGGACCTGGACAACCGCGAAAAGGTTGGTGATCTCTTCCTCATGGCAGGAAGAAGTCAGAAACGGCCAGGGGCCGGTGTGAAGTACAGGGAGTCGAAATAGGCTTGTGCCAGACCCCTGGAATTCCCGAGCACCGAGACGAAGAATTTCCCCGAGTTCGTTCCGGCAGGGGGCACGATGCCCTCCCGATGGAAATATTGCCAGGCATCCAACACTGAGTTCGCGTTGTCCGGACCCGTCCATACGTCCCTGGCGCCGTCGGGGCCAGTGTTTATGTTGGCACAAGCCGTGTCGCTGAACCAGCTGACTCCGAAGGATGCGAACGAGTTTCCACCAACTGCGCCCCCAGGCGCTGAGGAGGGGATGTAGAGCCAGGCGCCCATGTCATAGGAAGTGGTCGACACGATGGGAAAGCAAGAACCGCGGTCGAAAGCACCTGAGCTGGCCGGCCCTGTATAGGTGAAGAGAATTGAGCCGGAACTTGCACAGTTCGTAGAGTCGAGCGACTCCCGGGTGCAGTCCGTGCCTATCCAATCCGATCCGGCACCATCGAAACCGCCATCGGCAACCAGATTGGCTGTACTTTGCGTCGCGCACTTGCACGTACCGCCACTGCATTGTCCCGGACAAGCGTGGTCGCATGCTCCACAGTTCATAGGATCGCCGGTCGTGTCGATGCATCGGCCGTCGGCGCACTTGGTGAGAGCGCACACGCAGGTCTTCTGTGCGGTGTTACAGGTGTACCCGGAGGCACACGGCGTTCCCGTGGTCGGCCAGTACCCCGCAGCGCCACAGGTCAGCAGGGCATTTCCGCTGCATGACTTGTCACCGGGTTTGCACTCTCCGCCGCAAGCATTGCTCGTGCAAACATAGCAGCACGCCGTGCCTGTGGTAGGACAGCTACCAGTGGCATCGCAAGTGAGCAGCGTATTGTCACTACAGGTGTGGTCGCCAGGTTTGCACTCTCCAGAGCAGGCGTTAGCTCGACAGACATACTGACACGCCGATCCCGTGGTTGGCCAGCTGCCGTTGACATCGCACGTAAGCAGGGTGTTCCCGCTGCAGGTGTGGTCGTCAGGTTTGCACTGTCCGGTGCAGGCGTTGCCCCGGCAGACGTAGTCGCACGCCGAGCCTGTGGCTGGCCATCGGAGGTTGGTATCACAGGTAAGGAGAGTGTTGCCGCTGCAGGTATGCGTGCCCGGCGTGCATTCGCCAGTGGCCGTGGTTCCCCCAACCGCCGCCGCTCCACCGCTGCCGCTCACGGTGCCCGCGGCTCCACCGGTCGAGGCTGCCCCGCCGCTGCTGCTCACAGTGCCTGTCGCCCCACCGGCTGATAGCGCTCCGCCGCTCCCTGCTGATGGACCGGTCGAAGCCGTTCCGCCACTGGCGTCTGCAACGCTTGCGCCAGTGCCACCCACGCCGCCGGTTTCGTCGGTTCCGCTCTTGCCACCGCCGCTGGCCGCGCCAGATCCGCCGGTTTCCAGCGGCGCGTCGATCGGGCGAATCGCTGTTCCACCGGAGCCTCCCGCCGCATCGATGCCGCCGTTCCCCGCCGTGGCGCCGTTGCCTCCGACAGCCGACAGGGCACCGCCGCTATCCGCGGATCTTCCCGCTGTTCCGCCGTCCCGTGCGTTCAGATCGAAGCCTTTGCCAAAGCAGGCGGCGAAACCGACCGTCGAAAACAGGGCCAGGAACCAGAGCGCGCGTCCACGCCGGATTCGCATCAGAATTTCCCTCCCAGCAGCAGGCCGCCGCCGGTGGCGCTCACCGGCGGCAACAACGCCACGTTGGCAGACTCGCCACTCGGCCATCCGACAATGTAGAAAACCACGCCTGTCGCCAGCGCGGCGGCGCCGACTCCATAGCTGACCCAGCCCCAGGTCTCGTACTTCTTCCGGTCGTCCTCCTGGGCCTGGGTGGGCCCGTTCTTCTGCTCGTTCGAAGAAATGCTCTGGGTTTTGAGTGCGAAGCCCGCCCCCGCGCCGATGGCTGCGACGCCGATCACGCCACAGACGACCCCGGCTATCCGAAGGCCTCTGCCCGGGCTGCGGACGGGGGCTGAGGGCAGCGCCGAGGCGACGCTTTCCGCCGGCGGAGTCGGTGCGGTTGGTGGCGGCTCGACCTTGGCCGTGACGGCGGGAGCTGTAGCTGTCGGCGAGGGTTCGGGGGGGCCTGGCGTCGGAGGCGCCGTGGCCCGTGCCAAAGCTGTCTCGCATTCGGAGATGTGTTGTTCGGTTTCCGCGCGCTCGTTCTTGGTCAGGTGCTTGGCTTTGCGCAGATACTCACGAAAACGGGCGATGGCTCGGTCCCAGATGTTGTTCTGCTCGTAGCACCGAGCCTGGTTGTAAACGTAGGTGACGTTGTTCGTTGCCACGAAAAGGTCAGTGAGGATGTCCGCGCCTTTTTGATAGTCGCCCATGGCGCAAGCCTTCTTGGCCGCGTTCTCCTGACTGGTCTTCGAGTCCCCCTCAGCCGTGGCAGGGCTCGCCAAGCCGAGAAGAACGCCAAGTGCCGAGGCGTAGCAGAGGTGCGATGTCGGTTTGCGGTGCATAGCCTCTAGGAGAGGTCAATTTGCCGCATCGGCCCTACTCTGTCCAGGCGATAGCGCATCTGGGCCAGGGGAATCGCGTTCGTCGCCAGCCCGAGTTGCAGCCGCGTGGAGAAGATGAGGAGAAGCCGTGGCAAGAGGCTCCACACAAGATGCCCGCCGGCTGCTCGATGCCACGGGCACGGTGTTCGACATGGCGACCTCGGTTACGGCGACCGCCGATGGCGGTTTCCTGCTGGGCGGTTGGGCCTCGGCCAGCGCGAGCATCGGCGGCAAGACGGTTTCCGCCAGCCAAGACGGATCTGCCCTCGTCGCCCTGGTCAACTCGCAGGGACAGGCCAGCTGGGCCAGGGTCATTCCAGGCAAGACCACGGCCGACGACGTGGTACTGGGGCCTGACGGCAAGGCTTACGTGGTCGGCCTGTTCGCCAACGACGAGATCCTGTACACCTACGATCCCACCGCCGACACGCTCACCGCGCGCAAGGCCGTGTCCGGCAACGCCACCGACAACGCCCTTCGCACCCATAGCGTTGCCGTCTCCACCTCGGGGACCATCTGGCTTGCCGGCACGTTCCAAGGGACCATCAACCTGGGCAGCGGGGCGCTGTCCACCAGCACAGTGTCCGCGTTCTTGCTCAAGCTGAATTGACGGCCCCTTCTGGTTGCTGCTCGCCACGTATTCGGGCGGTGAGCTTGTGTATCGCGGACGCGTCGGCGCGGGCTTCTCCGAGCATTCCCTGCGCGACCTTCACCGCAGGCTCGCACCCCTGTGCGACCGGCAGCCCGCCCTCGTGCAACCACCGACCGGATCCCAGGCGCGCCAAGTCCACTGGGTCAAACCTGCGCTGGTGGCGGAAGTGACTTTCTCGGGATTCACCCGGGAGGGTCTGCTTCGCCATGCCATCTTCCTCGGCTTGCCCGAGGACAATTCAGCTTCGGACCTGGTCCTCGATAGAACGGCTTCGCCCGGCTGACCAAATCGCTTAGGCACTCGCGCCCAACGACTTCCTGGCCGGCAACCAGAACGCCATCTGGGCCGGGAGCGTGTAGGGAGGTGTAGTCAACGTAAGGTTTTCTATCGGACATTTTTCGGATGCGATTCGGTCAAGGAAAAATGGCGCTTGAACGGATTGTGCTCAATCCGTCGCCCTATCCCCGTGCCCGCCAGTGCCCGCCCCCTTGACGACGGCCGAAATCAGAAGCAGGGTTGCGCTGATTCCAGCCGTTTGTTTCCTACTCCACAAGTCACGGGCGGACATGTCTGGCTGACCGCTGCCATTTCATGAAGGGGTGACCATGCCAGAACATCGGATCACGATCCAACAGCTACGGAACCCCAACTTCAAGCTCAGCTTGAAGACGGGCGAGCACCATCGGCTGGTTCTAGGACGAAACCTGACCGCCCTGCTGGAATTTGAGGACGCGTTCTTTCGCACGAACAGCGCAGTGCTACTGCCCGAGGGGCAGGAAGCGCCGTCCGACGGGGGCAACGCGCTCTCGACGGCCGGACTGGCGGCAACGTTCCTCCACTATGTTTGCGACAACCCAGACGTGAAAGTGCTGATTACCGGACACACCGACACGACCGGATCCGACGGGCACAACGTCGTGCTGTCCAAGTACCGCTCGCAGGCGGTATTTGCTGCCACCGCTGGCGAGCGCGAGAAGTTCGCGGAGGCGTGCGACGGACCGCACCTGAAGAGCAAAGAAGAGAAGCTGGCGACGACGAAAAAGGACCGCCTCCAGATTCTGGACTGGGTGTCGGGTGAGTTCGGCTGGCCGTGCAGTCTCGCGGAGAATGGCAACGACTACTTCAAGGCGGCGAAAGCCTTCCAGAAGAGCTACAACGAGAACGGCAAGGCCGGCAATGCCGGCGGGCAGGCTCTGGCGGTCGATGGAGACTGGGGGCCGAAGACCTGGGGTGCGGTCTTCGATTGCTACGAGGCCAAGCTGGCCGAATCGCTGAGCGTGCAGATTTCGGAGCTGCCGATGATAAGAAAGCACATTCGCTGGGTGAACGATGGCACGCCGAACACCGCGTGCGGAGAGTACCATCCCATCGAAAACATCGGGCGGGACAACTACCGTAGCCAAGCCAACCGACGCGTGGAGCTGCTGCTGTTCGATCCGGGTCAGGAGCCTGCGCTCGCTTGTTTCTCTGGCGCTTGCGCGCAGCGAGCGTGTGAGCTCTTTGACCCCAGGGTATACCAGCGCAAGAAGGTGCCCATCGATCAGGCACGGATACTGATTCGTGTGGCGCTCCGGACCCGCGCCGGCGAGCTGATTCCAAACGCCCCGTATCGCATCACGGCCGGGGCGAAGACCCGCAGTGCCCGCGCCAGGGACGGTATCGCCGTGCTGGTCGTTCCCGACCGCCCGACCCGGTGTCTCGTCCAATGGGGACTGCACGATGAGCCTGGCATCGGAACCGGTGACGAGCCGCCGAGTTATGAATGGAACCTCCATCTCGACTACGACAGCGGGTCGAGAGACGAGCAGGGCCGCAAGCGACTGCACAACATCGGGTATTCGGACGGCTATCCCCTCGACGAATGCGTAAAACGATTCCAAGGGGACCATGAGCTAGACCCGACCGGACAACTCGACGATGCAACCTGGGAGGTGCTCGTAGCGGAACACCGCACGCTCGCCACCACGGTCGAATCCACCTCGTCATCCGGAGAGCCAACATGACCGACCCCACTCCGGCGGTTGCGTCGAGGATCACCGTTTCCGCCTTTCCCACGGTGTATCCCGATCCGCTGGTCGCCAACGCCCGGCTGCAAACCGCCCTCGACCACGCGATCAGCGCAGGTCCCGGGACGACCTGGCGGGTGCCCGTGGCGATCGTCGACCTGAATCCGAATGGCAGCCGTCCTTGCGCGACCTTTCGCGGCGCGGAGGAGCACTTCTCGGCCAGCCTGCTCAAGGTCGGGGCGATGTATGCCGCTTTCGAGCTTCTTGCCACGGCACGAGCCGCCGCCGGGCAAGTGGGCCCCACCACGAAGAGGGCATTCTTTGCCGACTTGGCCGCCTACCTCGACCCCTTGATCATTGCCAAGGCCGCCACGATTCCTGCCCTCAATGGCCTGCAGAAACGGCACTGCGTTCCCAACTACGCAAAGGTATTCGAGGCCACGAGCTCGCCGAGCGGCCTCTCTCTGGATTTCACCGCCGAATACAAGAACGCTCAGCTCAAGATGATCGGTGTAAGCGACAATAGCAAGGCCGCCGATTGCATCCACGGTTTGGGCTACGGGTATCTGAATGGCACCCTCTCCTCCGGCGGCTTCCTCGATACGGCGACCAACGAAGGCCTGTGGCTGGCGGGCGACTTCCTTGGGACGTGGCCCTATTTCCGCATCCAATCGGTGAATGACGATCTGGTCGCTCAGGCGGCGAGCGTGATCCGCTTGGCGCGGCTCTTCACGTTGATTGCCGACAACAAGCTCGTGAACGCCGCGAGCAGTGGCGAGATGCGCACCCTGTTGGCGGCGGCGGTCACTGAGCGAGAGGTTTTCATCGATCGCACTCCCGGAATCAACTTCACGGTTACCCACACCAAGGTCGGGCTGGCTCCGCTCAAGCCGAAGAACAGCGGACGGAACGTCTCCTCGGAGGCCTCGATCATTCAGCGGAACGCCGACGGTCGGCGCTTCGTCGTGGCGTGGCAGAACCTCATCTTCAACCGGGACAGCGACTTCGCACCGATCTCCAAAGTGGTCGATCGCACGATGGCCGAGTACCTGACACCGACACCGTAGCGCCTTGGGTTGAGGACAGCGTGAAACCGCATGGAAAGAGCAACTCGAGGGAAGCCGCCGTCCCTCGCCGGCAGTGCCGCTGGCTGATTGGCCTGCTCGCCTCCCTGCTGGTTGCAGTGACCGCACAGGCGTGTTCCAGGAGGCAGGAGGTCTACGGGCCGAGCCAAGCTGGCAAGCCGCGCCTTGCTTCGCATCCGGGCCCCGACGCCCACATGGATGCATCGGTTGCCGTCGCGACAGAAGGCTGGCGAGACCAATCCCGTGACTCCAGCCCGACGGCGGTCGTCGGAGCCGGCGCGTGTCCAGGAGATAGCCCGCAACCGTCGGCCCTGCCGGTCCAGGGCCCGAGACGAATCACTCCCGGCTCACGCGTGTTTCTCGTTGAGCAGACCGGGCGCGCCGTGCCTTTGCTTTGCTCGGCCGGTGGCGTCCTGCTTCGAGGTGACGATTGCACCGGCGCCGGGAAAAACTGGGCGCAGGTGCGGCGCGGCGCCAGGGTGGAGCATTCCATCTGGAGCTCCCGCCGGCCGCTCTGCCTTGCGAAGGGTGATGAGGAACCCAGGGCGACCGTCGTCCAGTTCCCTCACGGCTGGGATCTCCCCACGGTGACCGGCATGTCGAAGGCGTCGGACCAAGCCTGGATGGCCGAGCGACTCGTGGTAGGGCTTGCAGGATCGGACGACCATGCCAGCGGTCTACGGCGCGCCCCTGCGCAGCCGAGATGGCAGCCCAGCGCCGCAGAGGTGTCCAGACTCCGGGCCGCGGTACCCGACACCTGTCGGGGCCCGCTTCAGGTTCTCCAGGCCTTCGACGAGGACCTGGATGGAGATGGTGCCAGCGAGCAGATCTACGCGGTCGCGATCGGTGCCCGACCACGGTCGCCGTGTATGGCCGACGTGCTCGTCATGCGCTCCGATGGATCCGTTCAGCGCCTGGTCGGTGAGCAGAGCGGTCCCATGGCCCGCTTGGTGCTCGGAACAACCGACGTCGATCGCGATGGTCGGCGTGAGATCGTGGTGTACGCGCCGTATGTGAATGAATACGACCTTTCCATATTCGAATGGCCCTGCCCGGACCCCGTGTTCGGCTACAGGTGCGGGAACATCTGAGAGAGCAGGGAGCAGGTTCCTGTCGGTGTGCAGCCAGCAGGCAGGCGTCGTTGCCCTATTGTCGAGCGAACAGCAGACGTTGGGATCGGGATAGGCGAGCTGCTCCGGTTCGCAATCGTCAAAGGGATGGGTTGCGTCCTCCGTGCAGGTCGTTGCCCGGAGCCCACTCACGACGACGCGCCGCAGATTCAGGACTTCCGTCTCGCATCCGATGCAAGGAGGCTGCCCATCGGGAACAGCTACATCTTGCAGGGAGGCGTGCAGTGAAGGCAACGGATTTCGATTTCACCAAGGACCTGGCTTTCGATCCGAAGACGGGATACACGACATTCGGTGGCTCGCGAGTTCTCATTTATGACGCAAATGCTATTGGCCTGCTCAGGCAGAACTTGATCGAGCAGCTTGGCTGGGAGAAAGCCAGGTATTTCTTCCTTCGCCTCGGGTTCCAAAACGGATTCGCCGACTTCATGCAGATGAAGGTCAATTACGTCTTCGACACCGAGATGGACTTGCTCGCCTCGGGCCCGGTGATCCACACGTGGGAAGGCATCGTGCATGCAACCCCGAAGGAGATTGCCTTCGACCGCAGCAACGGAACGTTCTACTTCACCGGCGTGTGGGCGAACTCGTTCGAGGCCGAGCAACACTTGAGTCACTACCAGACTGCCAAGGAGCCGGTCTGTTGGAGCGTGATGGGCTACGCGACAGGTTGGTGCACGGCATTCTTCGGCAAGCCGGTCATCGCCATCGAGCCCGTTTGCAGAGGGAAAGGCGACGCATGCTGCGAATGGAAGATCCAACCGCCCGCAGCTTGGGGGCCGGAGGCCCAATGCTATCTGGACGCCTACGCATCGCTCTTGCAGGAGGTCGGTCACCATGGCTGAGAAACTGCTGAGGCTCTACAAGTTCGCGCAGGACGAAGGCGGCGCCGCCGCCAAAGTGAGGATCGCGATGGCGACGAAAATGCCGTCGAACAAAGCGGCGACCGAGCCGGACACCAAAGAGAACGTCGAATTGCTAAGGCGGGCCATCAAGGAAATCCTGGGCAAAGAAGCGCCATAGATCCCTCTCAGAGTCGGGCAACGTTTTGCCGTTCGGCGCCAAGCCGACCTTGCCATTGACAATGGAAAGCTTCTGGATATTCTTTCCATTGCAAATGGAAAGGCGTCTGCTCAAGGAAATCCTGCTCGACCAGCGGGCGGCCTTCGAGAAGAAGCGTCCGGGAACGCACCGGGATGTCCTTCCCGAGGTGGGGCGCCACATGGACAAGCCTCACGCCATCACGCTGGCCGGGGTTCGGCGCTGTGGCAAGTCGACTTTGTTGCGCCAGATCGCGGAGCAGTTACTTTCGTCCGGGTACCACTACTGCCACTTCGAGGAC
>PMLH01000498.1 GCA_003159055.1 Myxococcales bacterium | reverse complement strand
CCGTGGTCGACGTGCGCGATGATGGCGATGTTGCGGACATCGCTGCGGCGAGGGGTCGAAGCGGAGTCTGACGTGGGTGGGGAATAATAACTACTCATACGGGCCGCGAGACATAGCACGAAGTCGTGCTATGCGCCTCTCCTCATATTGCGCTACGCTGCACGGCGTGGCAGAGCGGGACCTCGGCGAGCTAGCTTGCGAAACCAAAGGCGTGTTGCTGGCCTTCGTGTCATTGGACGTTGGCGATTCGGTCCTGGCCGCCGTTCTGGCCGTCCTCGACAGCGAAGATCGTGAGCAATGTTCGCAGGCTTGGCGCTCGCTCGCGGGGCTTGACCAAGACGTGCGGGAGCGGACGCTGGCCGGCTGGCGTGCGCAGGCGGCGAGCGGACTACCGAATGGCATCGAGCGGCTGCACCCGAGTTGGATTGAAGCCGCGCTGGCCAGCGAGCCACCGGACCTGCTGGCGTGTTTCCGAAAATCCTTGCCGGAAGGTTTCCGTTCGACGGTTGCGGCGCTTCATGGTCGTGCCGAGCCGGAGGCCGCCGCTGCGAGCCTCTCCCCAGCCTTGGCTCGCGAGCTCGACCGCATTGGATTCGGCCACCTTGCCCCACTCTGCGAAGGTGCCACTGGGCCGCTCGCGACCAGGCTGTGCGCGCTCAGTTTCGATGAGCTGCAGGATGAGGCGACTCGCATCGGCGCCCGAACACTCGGGCAGTCGCTGGTCGGAACCGACGGGCCAGTGCGGGCTCGAGCGATGGCGCTGGCGGGCGAGCCCTGGGCTCGCGTGATGGCCGAAGCCTTCAACGAGGAGCTCTCGGACGACCAACGTAAGGCCGCCATGGGGCACGTTGCAGCGAACGTGCATGCTTCAGCGCGGACGCCGTCGGAACGGCTGCTTGATATCGGCTTGGCGGTGCTGAAAGGAGACCTGTCGGCGGAGCACGCTGGTTCCCTGTTTTCGGTCGCAGGCCGGCTTCCAGCGGCGCTAGGCCGGCGGCTGCTCGAATGGTAGACAAGCCGCATGGGGCACATCGTCAAGGCGAAACAAGCTGCGGATTCGATGATTGCGGCCAACGAGCGCGCGAAAGCACGAGACATGGACCAGGTTGCGGCCGAGGTGACCGAGCTCTTGCTTGCCGCCCGCGCCGCCGCCAACGCGGAGCGAACGGCCGCCCAAGGCGCGGCGAGGTTGCTCGCGCGCAAGATGGCGGAAAAGATCGTTGGGCGAGCGGTGGATCTCGACCCAGAGGTGATGGCCGACATCGCCAGTCAGGCCTTGGCGGCGAGCCGAGCGCGCGGCAGCAGCGTCGTGCTCCGCGTGCATCCCGAGGATCTCGCGGCCGTCGAGAAAGCCAGGCCGCAATGGCTTCGGCGCGAAGGGGCACCGGCGGAGGTTCGTCTGGTTGNNCCCGTCGGGCGCTTGGATGCGCGACTTGCAACCCAGCTCGACCTGCTCGAACGTGTGCTCGGCGGCGGATCTCCCCGAGGCTAACAAGAGGTTGGCTGTGCAGAGAAAACCGGAAACTGCGTCGATTGAGATTTCCGAAGCGTTGCGCGCTCTCGAGGGCGCGAATCCCCTTCGTCTCGCCGGGCGGGTGACCGAGGTCATCGGACTTGTGGTGCGAGCCACTGTGCCCGGTGTGCACCTCGGCGAGTTGGTCACGCTTGATGCTGCCCCCGACGGGGAAGCGACCGTCCCTTCGCGTCTGCAGGCCGAGGTCGTCGGTTTTCGCGGCGAGGAGGTGGTGCTGATGCCGCTTGGCCCGCTTGCGGGAATCGGCCCGGACGCGCTTGCGCACCCAACCGGCCGCCGCTTGGCGATGGCTGTCGGCGACGGCTTGCTCGGCCGCGTGCTCGACGGTCTTGGCCAGCCGATGGACGGTGGGGGACACATCGCAGGGAAGACCGAGGTTTGGCCAGTCGAACGAAACGCGCCGGATCCCTTGCTGCGGCGGCGTATCGAGCAGCCGTTGGCGCTGGGCATCCGCGCGATCGATGCCTTCTTGACCGTCGGTGAAGGGCAGCGGGTCGGCCTGTTTGCTGGCGGCGGCGTGGGAAAGTCGCTGCTGCTGGGCCAAATTGCTCGCCACGCCGAGGCCGACGTCAACGTGATCTGCCTGGTTGGTGAACGTGGTCGCGAAGTGAAGGAATTCCTCGACGATGCGCTTGGCCCCGAGGGGCGCGCCCGATCCGTCGTGGTGTGTGCGACCAGCGATGCGCCTTGCCTGGTCCGCCTGAAGTCGGCCTTGGTCGCAACGGCCATCGCCGAGTGGTATCGCGAGCGCGGCAAGCGCGTGCTTTTCCTGATGGATTCGTTGACCCGATTCGCGCGCGCCCAGCGCGAGGTCGGGCTGGCGGCGGGGGAGCTGCCGGTGCGGCAAGGCTATCCGCCCAGCGTGTTTGCCATGCTCCCGCAGCTACTTGAACGGACCGGCAACTCCGACCGCGGATCGATCACGGCGGTGGTCACCGTGCTTGTCGCCGGCGGCGACATGGAAGAACCCATTGCCGACGAGGCGCGCGCGGTGCTCGACGGGCACATTGTGCTCTCGCGGGCACTCGCCGAGCGGAACCACTGGCCGGCCATCGACGTTTTGCCTTCGCTTTCGCGCGTGATGAGCTTCGTGGCGGACGCAGAACACCTGGAGGCCGCCGGGCGGGTTCGCGAGTTACTCGCGACGTACGAGCAGAAGCGCGACTTGATATCGATTGGCGCTTACAAGCAAGGCAGCGATCCTCGTGTGGATCGGGCGGTGGCGAAGATCGACGCCATCCATGCTTTCTTGCGTCAGGGGTTGCGCGAACATTCTGCGATGGCGGAAACGCGCCGACGCCTGTTGGCCTTGCTATAAGAACCCAAGGAGAAACGATGAGTGACTGTCTATTCTGCAAGATCCGCGATGGTCAGATTCCAGCAACCATCACCTATCGCGACCAGGACGTGATCGCTTTTGCGGACATCACGCCCAAGGCGCCGTTTCACCAGTTGGTGATTCCTGCTCAGCACATCGCAAGCCTGTCTGAAGCGAAGGGGGAGCATGCGGCTTTGCTTGGCAAGCTGATAGTGGTCGCAAGCGAGCTGGCGTCCGCCGCCGGCTATCGGGAGCGCGGCTTCCGCGTGGTCGCAAACGCCGGGCCGGATGCTGGCCAGTCGGTGGCGCACGTTCACGTGCACGTGCTCGCTGGGCGTTCGCTCGGTTGGCCGCCCGGGTAGCGCAACCTATTGGTACTACTCGAGCCCGATAGTGAACTGGTTCTGATCGTCGGTGAGGTACTGATTGAGATACGGCGAATAGGTCTGCACGCTGATCTGCTTGTTGTCGTAGTCGAGCTGAAGCACGCGCAGGTAACCACCTCCGCCGTAGTAGTCGGACGCATCGATTCGGTACCATTGGAAGTCCGCCAGCATCTGGTACACCACAGAACCGTCGGGGCGGGTACTGGCCAGTCGTGCGGATCCGGTGTCGTGGCCTGAAAAGACCAGGCGTACGTTTGAATAGGGCAGAACCAGTTGCTGCCAGATCTGCTCGCCATCGTTGATGCCCTGGCTTGCAGTGTAGCCGTAGTACTGCGGAATGAAGGACTGGGCAAGGCCCTTCGCCTGGTAGTCGTAGCGAGTTCCGTCCTGGTACAGGTAGGCGTGCGTGACAATCATGGCGGGATACTGGGAGTGGCGTGCCAGCACATCTTTCGCCCAGCTCATCACGGCGTCGCGTGGCCCAAACTCGAGCCCCAAGATCAGCCACTTCTGCGGCCCGATGTCGACAAGGGCGTAGCTGTTTTCGATCTGCCCGGCGACCATCGTGCCGGCGATCCATGGCATGGAAGCCTGGCCGAAGTAGGAATCCATCATCGTCGTGCGGTTGAGGTCCGCGTAGTCGTGATTGCCCGGGACGAGCACATAAGGAATCTTGGCCTTGTCGAGGTCGTTCATGGCGTTTCTCGCCACGCTCCACTGGGCATCGTTGTCGGAGTCCACGACGTCGCCCACGTGCAACACCGCCGCGATGTGGAGCGACGGCTTCTGCGACGCGATCCAGCTGGTTTGCGAATAGAAGACAGAATTGTAACTGGCGGCGTAGTACTGCGTGTCGGGTAGGACCACGACGGTGAACTTGGGTGACGACGACGCCGTCGCATCCAAGACTGGGCCTGCATCGGCTGGTGGGGGCTGGCCGTCCTCGCTTGCGTCCGCTTCTGTACCGGCGGAGGCATCCTGTGCGGTCACGACCGCGTCGTACGCGCCGCCTTCAAGCTGTCCGGCGTCCTGTGCGGTCGTGTCCTGGTCCTCGGTGTCGGGCTGCCAGGTCTCGGCTTCGGAAGCGTAGACGGCAGCGTCGGTCAAGCCGCCGTCATTCGTCGGCTTGTTCGATCCACCGCAACCCATCACCGTCGCAGCCAGCAGCAACGCCGCCCTCGCAACGCGGGAGTGCCAGTTAGGTTGCGCCATGTTCATTATTATGGCCGACCGAGTCTTTGCTGCTAAGCGAATTCGAGCGTCGGGCAGACATGTGCCAATTCAGACCGAGGCGTTCCACTGGGTGTGGAACCTGCCAGGCTTGTCGACGCGACGGTAGGTGTGGGCGCCGAAGAAGTCCCGCTGCGCTTGCAGGAGGTTTGCCGGCAGCGTGGCCGATCGGTAGCCGTCAAAGTAGGCCAGTGCGCTCGCGAAAGCCGGCACTGGCACACCATTCTCGACAGCGAGCACGACCACCTTGCGCCAGGCTTGCTGATGGCTGGCCATGACGCCAGCGAAGTAGCTGTCGAGGAGCAAGTTGGCGAGGTCCGGATTTCGGTCGTACGCCTCTTTGATCTTGCCGAGAAACTGCGCGCGGATAATGCAGCCAGCGCGCCACAGCGACGCGATGGTACCGTAGCGCAGCGACCACTCGTATTCCTGGTCGGCCTTGCGCAGAAGCTGGAAACCCTGCGCATACGAGCCAATCTTCGAGCAGAACAGGGCTTTGCGGATCATCTCCAGACAGGCTGGCCCGTCATCCGAGAACCTGGGCACCGGACCCGACAGCACCGACGAGGCCGCGACCCGATCCTGCTTGAGTGCGCTCAAGCTGCGCGCAAACACCGCATCCGCGATGGTCGGAGCAGGCACGCCCAGGTCGAGCGAAATCTGCCCGGTCCACTTGCCGGTGCCTTTTTGCTCGGCCGTGTCGAGAATGACATGCACCATCGGCCTGCCGGTCTCGGGATCTTTGCGCGCGAGAATCTCCGCGGTGATGGCGACAAGGTAGCTCGCAAGCTCGCCCTGGTTCCACTCGGCGAACACCTTCCCGCTTTCCTCGGGCGCCAGGCCCAGCACCTTCTCCATCAGCCAGTACGCCTCGCCGATCATCTGCATGTCGGCGTACTCNNTTGTGGACCATCTTGACAAAGTGGCCCGCGCCGCCGCTTCCGATCCAATCGCAGCAGGGCGTTCCGTCGTCAGCCTTGGCAGCAATCGCCTGCAACACCGGCTTCGCGATCGGCCAGGCTTCCGGATTTCCGCCCGGCATGATGGAAGGCCCGTGCAGGGCGCCTTCTTCTCCCCCGCTGACACCGGCGCCGAGGTAGAGGATGCCCGTGCCGGCAAGCTCGGCGATTCGCCTGACGGTGTCCTGGAAGTGGGTGTTGCCACCGTCGATAAGAAGGTCGCCCCCTGCGAGATGTGGACGCAGGCTGGCGATGACGGCGTCGACCGCCTTGCCCGCCGGAACCATGATCAGGATGCGCTTGGGCCGATCGAGACTTGCCACAAAGTCATCCTGCGATCGGGCCGCGACCACGTTCTGGCCGCTGGTTTTTTGCGCGAAGCTGTCGACCTTCTTGCTGTCCAGATCGAAGCCGGCCACCGAAAAGCCCCTGCTCTCGATGTTGAGCGCCAGGTTTTCACCCATCACTCCGAGACCCACGATTCCGATGTACTGCTTTGCCATGCCGTTCCTCCCGCTGGCCTCTGCTCTGCGAAGCTACAGACGAATGTCGACCAGGACCTTCTTACGCAGGTCAGCCAGATAGATCTTGGTCTGGCGCTCCATTTCGCGCTGCCGTAGGCGCACGCGAATCTCGTCCTGCACGTCGGCGAAGGGCTTCGCGTCCTTGGTACGCTTGTCGACCAGCATGATGACGTGGAATCCGCGATCGGCTCTGACCGGTCCTCGCACTTCGCCGATCTTCATCGAGAAGAGCAGTTCTTCGATCGGCTTCGGCAAGATGTCGCGGCCGATGAAGCCCAGGTCGCCTCCGTCGGCACGCGTGCCAGCGTCCTGCGAGTATTCACGCGCGAGCTTGGCGAAGTCTTCGCCGCCCTGGGACCGGGCCAGGAGCCCCTTGGCCAGCTTCTCGCGCTCCAGCACCGTGGCGTTGTCGGCGTCTTCCGGAATCGCAATGAAGATGTGGCTTGCGCGCAGTTGGACATTCGACGACTTCATGTGCCGGTCGTAGTAGCTTTGCACCTCGCTGNNCGCCGACATTGATCTTGGAACCGACGGCGATGTTGAGGACCCGGAATTTCAGGATCTCCTTCTTCGTGCTCTGCCGGTAGGCCGCCATGCTCATGCCTTGCTTGCGCAACTCGTCCTTCAGTTGCGCATCGGTGAGGCTGTAGTCGCGCTTGATTTGTTCGACCGCGCGATCGATTTCCTCGTTGCCCACCGTCAGCTTCAATTCGGTGGCCTGCTGGGCCAGCAACTGGTCGTCAATCAGGCGATCGAGGACTTCGCGCCGAACCGCGCTGGTTCTGGCGTCGCGCTCGCCGGGGTTTGCGATGGCAGCGATTTCGGTCAAAAGCGGTGCCGCGCGATCTTCGACCTCGCTCTGCAGGATCACGTCGTCGCCGACCAGCGCCGCAATCTTCTCGACCACGCGTGCAGAGGCGGAGTCCGGCAAGAGAAGGACGAGCAAGCCGAGGGCAAGACCGCCTAGCAGCCCGTGGTAAAAGTCNNACTTTCACCACGGGCTGCTAGGAGGGTTTTCATGGTCGTGCTCCTAGCACACCGCCGTCCGCTGTGGTCTTGCTGGCGGAAAGGTCGAGTTTGCCGAGCTCGTCCTCGAAGATTTCGATCTTGACCTGCTTACGCGCCTCGTCAACGAATTCCTTCTTCTTCTTGTTTCGTAGGTCGTCGAGCAGCCGCCTTTGAATTTCGGTCTTGCTCTCGTCCAGGGAGCGCGACAGGGCGGGACGCCGTTCGGTAAGTTTCAAAATTGCGAACCCCTGCGGCGCGCTTACCAGATCCGAGAGGTCGCCGGGTTCTTTCAAGGCGAAGGTGGCCGCGACCACGGCGGGTGGGTACAGGGTGCTCTTTTGATCGAATTGCATCAGGTCGCCCCCCCGTTGCCTGGAATCGGCGTCTTCGGAATACTTGGCCACGAGGTCGCGGAAGGCTTTCATGTCGGTCTTCGGGAGTGCCTTGGCCTCGGCCAGCGCCTTG
>PMLH01000145.1 GCA_003159055.1 Myxococcales bacterium | reverse complement strand
ATTCAGGCTGCCAAGGTCGCGGTACAGGAATCGCCCGTCCGGCTGACGGATGAGCTGTGCGTGTTCCTTCGAGACGATTCGGTCGAGAATCTGGACGGCGTTGTGGGGATGACGGCCGATGGTCGTCACCGGGCCTAGCTCGAATTCACGCCGGTCCTCACTGCTCTGAACGNNAACGATGATCTTCGCCATGCCTAGGCGGGGTATTGTATCACGTCAGCCTATCTACCAATCGATCCGCGTCGCGTCGGACACCACCTTGGGGGAAAGCTCGAACTCGAACGTGCGGTCGGGCACCGGGAAATGGGCTTTCGCCTTGAAACGGACCTCGAGGCCGATTTCCTTCGGGCTGCGGTAGAGGAAGACCTTGGCCCCCTTGTCGTTGATGCCCGCCTTGTGGAGCTCGGCGCTGATGCTGGTCTTGATGTCGTCGATCATCGCGCGGGCGACATCGTCGCCGCGCAGGTTGGCCTTGTAGAGCGCTGGCACGTGGTCCCACAGAATTCCTTTGGCTCTGGACGACGCCGAGTAGACCGGCCACAGGTAGACGAGCAGGTAACCGGCCAAGCCCACACCGAGCACCAGCGCGAAGGTCACCCAATTGAGCGTGCGTGGCTTCCTGTACTTCATGAGGTCGCACCCTTGATCTCGGTCCCAACCTTGCCGAGGTCGCGGGCCAGCTGGTTGCGCATGCAGAAGAGGCCAATCAACGCTTGGATGACATTTGCAACGAGTCGGCAGACGAAGCTTGCGGCCAGGATGGCAGTCTTGTGCGATTCGTCGGTGGCGCCCGGTGCATAGGCGGCAAAGAAGTGGATCAACATGAACTCCGAAGTCCCCAGCCCTTGGGGAGAGATCGGCAGGACGGTCACGAAATAAACGATGGGAAGGCAGAGGATGGCCTTTCCCACAGGGATGAATATGCCGAATGCAGCCATGGAGAACCAGCTCAGCAGGAGCAAGCTGGCGATGTGCGGTAGTCGCACGGTCAGTGCGCGCAAGTGGCCGACGACGCCCGCCGAAAGAAGGACGTCAAAGATGGGCCGCTTGGCCAGCCAGCGCGGCTTCAGCGACACCATCACGATGTAGACCGCCAGCCCGGCGTAGGCGATGAGCACAATCAGCTGGAGCTCGGCGGGCACGTCGGGCGCCACCACCAGACCCAGCGTGGCGAGCACCAACAGGACCAGGACGTTGATCCCCATGACCAGCAGCACGGCCGCCGTACCCCGCAGAACAGGCACCCGGCGAGATCGATTCACGAAGTAGACGATAGCTCCCTGGCCCACGCTGTAGTTCACCAGCGCCAAGAGGTAGGTTGCACCGCGGACCACCAGTACCTCTCGATAAGTCAGAGGCGCTACGAACCATCCGAAGGTCTTCTTGATGGCAAAGGAATCCGCCATGTAGACGGCCACGACGATGATTGCGTCGGCGGGGACAGCCCACCAGTACGCGCCGCGAACGGCTTTGGCGATGTTGGCGAAGTGAATGTCACGGAACAGATAGACGAGGATCGCGACGGCGACCGCCCAAGCCACGATAGGGCCCAACTTCTTGCGCATACTTCACCCACTATCGCATGAATCGACCGCCGCTTCTGCTTTGGCGAGCCTTTGCTTCGACGGGACCTTGTGTAATCGGCGCCCAGGGGTGAAAATTGGCCGGAAGAGCGATGACTCAATCAGCCGAGGACGAATCGTCGGCCCCCGCCGCAGCCACGCCGGGGGAAGGTGCTGGGATGGCCAGCGACGAGGCACAGGCCATCGCCTCGGCCGACGCCCACAGCGCCGAGAAACCTTGGGGCCTGTCTTTCTACCTGTTCATCGAACCTTTCAGCATCGGGAAAGTTGTCGTCGATTTGGCTGCCGGCGGCGGTCCGGGGCCTGAGCTTCTGCGGCGGGCGGGGGCGATGGAGGTTCTGTCGCCGGACACCTCTGGCTTGCCGCTGCCGTTTCCCGCTGCGGGCGTCGACCTTCTGATTGGCGGGTTTGGCGCGGCCGAGGTTCGAGACGAGGCAAGGCGGTCGGCGCTGTTCGCCGAAATCCGGCGCGTCCTGCGACGCGAGGGCATGGCGGTGCTGCGTGTGGTCGCCAGCGTTCTTGAAGAGGTCGCCGTTGGCGTGAGCCTGCGCGCGGCTTTGGCCGACTTGGCCCTGGAGCACTTTGCGACCGTCGACATCGTCGAGGAAACTCCGTTTCGCGCGGTCTCGTATTTCGTGCCGGGCAGCGACGACCTAGCGGTCAGCGAGGCGATGTCCAAGGTTGGCGGAAGGCCGTCCCACCTGATCGCGCTGTGCACGTCGGCCACCGATCGCCCCTGGCATCTGTCCGAAAGCCTGCTCGTGCCGACCGGGCCGGGCGAGGGCGGGGAATCATCTGAAGGCGAACTGGCTGCGTGGCGAGCGGAGGTTGAGCGGCTTGGCGCCAAGGTGGCAGACACGGCACGCGAACGAGACGAGCTGCGCGAGCGGGAGATGGTGGTTCAGGATCGGGCGGAGCGGCTGGGGCGGACCGTGGCCACCATGCGCAAGGATGTGGAGCGCTACTTGCGGCAGATCAGCGACGATGCCGCCGCGCGAGAGCTGCTGGCGCTCGAGCGCGACCAACTGCGCCGCAAGCTCGCGACGGCCCAAGAGGAGAGTCTCGCGGGGCAGCGCGAATTGGAGAATCACAAGTCGAGCCTGCAGGCGCTGCGAAAGGAAGTGGCGCGCCTACGGGCGGCGCGTGGCGGCGCGGCCGGAACGGGACGCGGCTCGGGATAGAGCCGACCTGCGCGCGAGCAACCGACAGCCGAGGAGCAGGCCCGCGGCGACCAGGAGGGAAGCCGAGGTCGGCGTGCGCGTGAAGTCGCAGCCGCTCTTCCCTGCTGGCGTGGTCGGAGTCCCCGTATCTGGAATGGCCGGTGGCGGCGGCCGCGAATAAGCATCAATGCCGCTTAGCGCAGTCACATTGCCGTCAATGCCGGAGCCCAAGCCTGGCCCGATGACGCCTCCGACGGCGGGTGCGTCGGGCACGGCGGCCGTGTCCGGTGACGCCGCATCGCCGACGTCGGGTGACGCCGCATCCGACACTCCGGCGTCGGACGCGGAGGGGAATGGACTGGGCTTGTTTCCGCCCGACCATGGGCCGAGAACGGACAGCATCTGTTCATAGGAGTTCTGTTTTGGGACCTGACAACTATTGGACATATCCTGCACGGCGGGCAGGCTTTGGTCGACAAATCCCGCGGCCGTGATTTGGACCGATGGGTTCATCACGTCCATCGAGCTTGTCTCGTGGACCAAGCCGACCAGGTGGCCATGTTCGTGGGCGATGAGGGTCGCGCAGTCGTGCGCGTTCTTTCCGCATTCGATGGCGATGGCAGTGTGCCCAGGATTGTCAAGGCAGCTGTTTCCGGGAGCTATTCCGCCTTCGTTGGCTGCGATTCCCCCTGTTAGGTCGGCGGCGTCCAGCTTGCATTGGGGCCACCCGCTGGTGATGGCGACGGTGTACGTGTAGTAGTCGCCGCTCGGTGGCTTTGTGAAGGTGAAGACCAGATTGAAGTCCTTGTACCAGGCGTCGAGATACGTCTGCACCTGCGCCCTGCAGTCGTCGAGGCTCGAACCGAAGTTGCACTGGTAAGCCGGCGGCGTCAGGTCGCCGCAGTATTGGCTGGACGTTGGTAGCGCGCTGCCGTCGGCGTACCAAAGCCAAACGTAGGCCGGCTTACCTGCCGCCGCCTGCTTAGCGAAAAGCGTTGCCGCTAACAGCGTCAGCCACAGCAACGAGCGGGTTCGTCTGTCTTGGCGCAACATGGGGCTCAACGCCTGATTTTATACCCGTCCGAGGCTCTCCGCTTTCACGGTCGCGAATAGTCGAGAATGGCTAGTCGCCCATGGTGTCTTGTGCTACAAAAGCCCTCCTGGCCGGCCCCTTGGCCCGGCAGGCTTTTCGAAAACTTCATACGCGGTCGTGGCGGAATTGGTAGACGC
>PMLH01000043.1 GCA_003159055.1 Myxococcales bacterium | reverse complement strand
ATCGACGGTCTTAGCCTTGCAGCCTGTACTGGAGATCCCAACGATCCCATGACTTGGGCCAAGAAGCTTGGCAACGTTCGCGATCAGCAAGAAGCGCTCAATCAGTTGGCGCGCATGGGTGTCGACCGAGCCAAGGTTGCCGTGCCTGCCCTCGTCGCTCTCTACAAAGAGACCAAGAAGCCCGAGCACCTGGAAGCCCTGGTCCGCTACAAGGATACGAGCGCAATTCCCCTGTACGTCGAAGCCCTCGACTTCACCGAGGACGACTTTGACCGTGCCATCGTCGCCGCCGGCGCCTTGGGCGAGTTGCGCGAGCAGGCCACCGAAGCGGTTCCCGCCCTCATCAAGGCGGTCGAGCACCAGCTGCCGATCAAGTCGCGCGCCAACAATGTTCGCCTGGCCGCCATCCGGGCCATGGTCAAGATCGGCGACAAGNNGATCGGCGACAAGCGCGCGGTGCCAGCCCTGATGAAGATTCTCGGGACCTCGGCCGACGAGCAGGACTTCTTGCTCAATCAGAAGTCCGCCCTGGGCCTGGCCGAGCTGCGTGATCCGCAGGCGATTCCCGCCCTCATCAAGGGCATGTTCATGACCGGCCGTGGTGCCAACATCTTCCAAGAGTGCCGCCTGGGTCTGGTCCGCATGGGCGAGCCCGCCGTGGCGCCCCTGGTTGCGCTGCTCAACGAGAAGAACCCAGAAATCAACGAAATGTCCCGGAAGCTCGACTTCGACAAGTACAGCCCCGGCATCATTCGCTTCAAGGCCGCCATGCTGCTCGGCGACCTGCGCGCAGCCAGCGCCGTGCGGGCCCTTGCGGCCAATCTGAAGATTCCCGCCAAGTCTGGCGAGCACAAGTCGATCCTCATCGCGCTCGGTTTCATTGGAACCAAGGATGCGGTGGACGTGTTGCTGAATACCCTGAGGGACAAGAAGGCCGACGCCCCGACGCGCTCGGCGGCAGAAGACGGCATCTACCTCTCCGGCGATCGCCGCGCGGTTCCCATCTTGATGGAGACTGCCAAGTCCGGCTACGTGGTCGTCCAGGGCATGAAGGCGTCCGATTTGCGCGCCAACGCGGCCATCGACCTAGCCCGGATCGCAGGTCCGGAGCAATACGACGAATTCAAGGTCCTGGCCGACAAGGAAAAGGAAGTCCAGGGCATGTTCGGCGAGGCGCTCGACCGCATGCAGGTCGCCAAGGAGTGCGGCGACAAGATCGAGTGCTACGGCAAGCACCTCTCGGACCCGTCGTGGACCAGGGCTGAAAAGGCCGCTTTCTGGATTGGGTTCTCGGGCAATGCGAAGCAGGGATTGCCTCTGCTGCTCGTAGCCCTCAAACCGGTGGCAAGCCTCACGCAGGACCGCTTCCCGGTTCAGCAGGCCGTCTTGCAAGCCTTCGCGCGACTGGCGACCAAGAACGACAAGGCCGTCATCGAGGCGCTGGAAAAGCAAATCGAGCGCGACGAGAACGCTGTTCGTCTGCCAGGCGCACGCGACCTGCTCGGCGAGACCCGCGTAACACTCGCCGTCATTCAGAACAAGGCCTGATGTTCGAAACGCTGGTCGACCGCGTAGGCGGAGGCGAGCTTTGCTCGCCGAAGCCAGAGCGCGGGAGGGCATGGGAACTGATGAATCCCCACGAAAAGCTGTGGACGGTCGATGACTTGCGAGGTGGGGACAGCGAATTGGCGTATGTAGCTCACCCTCTCCCTTCGCGAGAGGGCTGGGGTGAGGGTAATGAATCGCAAGTCGAACAGCGCTACAAGCGCGGTTGCCTTCAAGACTGGGGCTTCCGGCTTCAGAAGATACTTCACCCTCACCCCCCAACCCCTCTCCCGAAGGGAGAAGGGCGACGGATACACGGCCTTGTCCGGAAATCTCGATTCGTGGGGATTCCTCAGGTTTGGGAACCCTCCCAGGGTTCCCATCTTCTATTGTCGTTTGTCGCCGAGGTGCTCGGCGACCACGACCGTGTGAATACCGCCGCGAACCATGAAGTCGCCCTCGACGCGCGCTCGGCGAGGCTTCGTGGCCGAAAGCAAGTCGTCCAGGATTTTGTTGGTCACGGCCTCATGGAACGCTCCCTCGTTGCGATACGACCAGAGGTAGAGCTTCCACGACTTGAGCTCGACGCACTTTCCGTCCGGGACGTACTCGACCCGGATGGTGGCGAAGTCCGGTTGACCGGTCTTTGGACAAAGGCACGTGAACTCGGGACACTCGAAGCGAATGACGTAGTCCCGTTCTGGATTCGGGTTGGGAAAAGTTTCGAGGCTCTTGGACGGTGTCGTTGCCATAGAGCCCCTGAGCATACCAGGTCAGGGCGCACGGTTAGCGTGACGCCGTCTATTTACTGCGGAGGCCTCCCCACATGAGACGTTCTCTTGTTCATCTTCAGCGCTTCATCTTCGGGGTAGGCGCTTTCGCATGCATGATGCTGTCCTGGAACGCCACAGCCCTCGCCGCGACCGCGACGGTCAAGGGAACCATCACGCTTCCAGCTCACCTCAAGACCGGCCGCCGTTTCCTTGGCCATTGGCGCGTCGAAAACACCAACGTTGCCGTGCAACACGGCGGCATGAAGGGACAGACCCTGGTGGTGCTCGTCGGTTCGCAATTCCAATCCCTTCCGCCCAAGAACGTCTCGGTGGAAATCTCCGGGTTGCAGGCAAGCCCTCCAGCTGTCGTGATCAGCGAAGGCTCGGTCGTCGAATTCAAGAACTCGGACAAGGTCGCGCACGACCTGTCGGTTCCCGACCATCCCGAAATCATGCCGCCTGAGCGGCTGGGCGCCGGCACAGTTCGCAAGCAGCGCTTCGCCACCGCGGGCGCCTACCTGGTCCGCTGCACCGAGTTCCCCCACATCGTCATCTCGGTCATCGTGACCGGCTCGCCGATGTACGCAATTGCCGAAGAAAAGGGGACCTTCAAGCTGAGCGACGTGCCGGAAGGACCTGCCACGCTCAAAGTGTGGAGCAACGGGCGCTGGGTTCACGAGCAACAGGTGGATATCACGTCGCGCGGGTTGGACTTGACGATCAGGGTCGAGGGAGCGGGCGCAAAAGAAAGCGCGGAGTAGGAGAAATCACCGATGTTCCTCTCCAAGATTTGGTTCGTTCTCGTAGGTCTCTTGGCCGGCATTGCCGTCACCGCCGCGTTCGTGGCGCCCAGGCCGGCCGACCGCCGCATCGAGCAGCTCGAAGGGCAGCGCATGGATCGGGCGCAGTACGCGGCCGATCAGATGCTCAAAAACGACGCCCGACGCTGGATCGACTATGTCGCCAAGCTCGGGACCGACGGCAAGCTCATCGATTCCTTGGACTCCGTCAGCCGGGGCGGTGACCTGCGACCACTGCACGACGAGATCCGTAAACGCCTGCGCGACCTGGTTCCCGAACGTCAAGCCATTGGAATTGAGTCGATCATTGCGGTCGATGCCAAAGGTCGCGTGGTCGCCCGCGTCGGCGACGACGAAGGCGAATTTGGCGAGTCGATTGCCGGCGCCGAAGTCGTTGCGGACGCCTTGCGGGGCTACCTTTCCGACGACGTTTGGGGTGCGAACAATCGTCTGCGACGTATCGGAGCGGCCCCGGTGTTGTCCAAGTCCCACGATCGCATCGTCGGGGCTCTGGTGGTCGCGGTTGAGACTGGCAAGCGGCTGGCCGAGATGTGGAAGCGCAACCTCGACGTCGAGGTCGCCTTCGTGCTGCGCAAGACGGTCTTGTCTTCGACCCTGCCCGAGGCATTGCTCACCCAGCTGCCCGACATCATCGAAGAACATGCGGCCGAAATTGCGAGCCACAAGCGCACCCGGGCCCTGCCACTGTATATGGGCAACGAGCGCCTGCTCACCGTCGCGGCGCCCTTCATCGGCGAAGCCGCCGAACAGCGCGCCTATTACGTCCTGATGACCAAAAAGTCGCCCGAGTCCGATCCATGGGCGCTGCTGTCCAGCACGTCGTCCGACGATCTCAAGTGGGGGAAGTTCCCGTGGCTCTCTCTTGCGTTTGGCTTGCTTGCCGCAATCGGCATCGGGCTCTTCTTGCAGAGGTACGAGGTGGAGGGACCGCTGCTCCGCCTGCGTGCCGAGGTGCGCGCCATGGCCAAGCGGGAGCTGTCGAAAATCGACGACACCAAGTATGGCGGAAAACTGGGCGGGATCGCCCGCGACATCAACGCCACCGTCGAGCACTTCACACACGCGCCGTTGCCCAAGAGCGAAACGGCCAAGAAGGACATTTCTGCCATCCTCGACCCGCGCGGTGCCTCGGCGGATGGCAAGTCGTACGACGTCTCCAGCCTGGCCGCGTCCAAGCCTGCGGTTCTGCCGCCGGCTGCCATGGCGGCGTCGCTGTTCGGCACGCCAAGGTCTGCGCCTGGACTACCTGCCCAACCGCCCGCCATACCGCCGTCGCTTGCCGCGTCCGAACCGACGCCTTTCACCGCGCCCGACTCCGCGCCCCTATTGGCCTCGCCGCAGTCCAGTGTGCCACCACCGCCCACGCGCGGATCGACGCCGCCACCTCCCCTTGCCGCAAAGCCGGCGAAACTGGCGGCCAGCCCGCCCAACGGCGCCGAGGATCCTGACCACGCGCACTTCAGTCAGGTATTCGAGGAATACCTGGCGCTCCGGCAAAAGTGCGGCGAGTCCGTCGTCGGACTGTCACTCGAAAAGTTCGCCGCCAAGCTGCAGAGCAATCGCGACCAGCTCATCTCGAAGCACGGCTGCAAGACCGCCCACTTCACGGTCTACGAAAAAGAGGGCAAAGCCGCCATCCGCGCCGTGCCGGTGCGCGAGTAAGCAAAATACCGTTTCCGTGGTCGTAGCCGTGGCCGTTTCCGTGGCCGTGGCCGTGGTCGTGGCCGTGGCCGAATCGACTTCTCCGGCCGCCCATACCTCATCCCTGCACGCCGCCGCGCCCTCATCTGAATCGGCGACGCCCCCTTGTATCTTACGGGGGACTGGCTCGCTCTCGCTCGCAGCCCCCCGGTCCCCCCTCGCTTCGCCCAGCAAAGCTGGGCTACGCTCGCCCCCAAAGGCGAAGGAGCACGACAAGATTCAACGGCACGACAGACCGATGCCCCTCAGGTCAGAAAGGCCGTGGGTGAGCGAGGGTCGTCGTGTCGACTTTCATAAGCAGCCCGAACAGATGAGAGGGCCTCGAGCCCGCATACTCCGCAAGGCTGGGCATACCAAGATCAGAATTCCTTCGCGAAAGGAGCCCGTGACCCCGACAGCTGACACATTCGTAGGTATCGACGTCTCCAAGGCCACGCTCGACGTACATGTCTTGCC
>PMLH01000143.1 GCA_003159055.1 Myxococcales bacterium | reverse complement strand
CATCTCGCGGCGGATGACCTTGTCGCGCGTCTTGCTGTTGCCGCGGATATTGATGCGCTCGAAATTGACCAGCGGCCCCTTCTGGATGTCGAAGGTCAGGTCCACCATCCGCTGCTTCTCGTCGACCCGGGTTTCCGGCGTCGAGTTGACGTAGGCATAACCCTTGTCCTTGTAGAGGTCGGCAATGTTCTGCACGTCCTGCGCAACTTGCGTGCGATTGAAGATGTCGCCCGGCTTGGCCTGCAAGCGCTTCAGGTAGGCTTCGCGCGAATCGAGCAACTCGCCTTTCACGTCGAGGGCGCCGATGCGGTACTGCTGGCCTTCCTCGATCGACAGCGTGATGTACATCGACCGGCGGTCGGGCGAAAGCTCCATCTTCGGGTCGGCCACCTTCACGTTGATATAGCCGCGATCAAAGTAGTAGCTCTGGATGAGCATGATATCGCGCTGGAAGACGTCTTCGCGGTAGGTCCCCGATGAGGTCAGCGCCGAGAAGAGGTCGCCCGGCTGGGTGAGCATCACGCTGCGGAGCTCGGCGTCGGTGACGTTCCGGTTGCCAGTGAAATTCACGCGCCGGATTTCGACCTTGCTGTTCTCGTGCACGCGGAAATAGACGTCGACCTGCCCCGGGCTGTCGCGGTGAAGCTCGTATTCGACCTCCGCCATATAGAAGCCGCGTTGCAGGTAAAGCTCGCGAATCTTTTCGACGTTCTTCTTGATCTTCGCTAGGTCGAGTACCTGTTCCTTCTTGATGTCGAGGACCTCGTTGATCTTGGTCAGCCCGACCTCGTCGTGGCCGGAAACATAGATCTTGCGAATGGCCGGCTTTTCCTTGAGCACGAAGGTGACCACGAGTCCCCCTTCGGCCTCCGCAGTTTCCACCTGCACGTCCTCGAAGTAGCCCAAGTGCCAGAGAGTGCGAACATCCTCCTGAAGCAACTCCTTGCCAAGCACCATGCCCGCCTTGGTCTTGAGATTCACCTTCAGGGCGTCGTCCTCGACCTTGCGGTTTCCTCGAAAGTGGACCCGCACGACGTCGAGCTTGGGCATCGCCACGCCGCTGGTCGCCATCTCGCCTGCCGGCAAGACCGGGGCCCGCAGGCGCCTGCCCGCCTCGCCGGACTCTTGACCAAGGGCAGCGGAAGCCGTCAAACAGAGTGCGACGGCCGAAGCGAGAAGGAGCCGGCTCCTCACGTTTCCTCCACGATCTGGCCGTCGATCATGCGCAGCTTGCGGTACGCGCGACCGGCCAGCTCGTTGTTGTGGGTCACCAGGAGCAGCGTCATGCCAAGCTCACGGTTGAGCTCGAAGAACAGGTCATGCATCGCCTGCCCGGTTTTGGTGTCGAGATTGCCGGTCGGCTCGTCGCCAAGCAGGAACCGCGGCGACAGCATCAGTGCCCGCGCCAACGCCACCCGCTGCTGCTCGCCGCCCGACAGCTCGCCCGGGCGGTGGGTCAGCCGCTCCTTCAGTCCGACGCGAAGCAAGATCGCTTCCGAACGCTCCGCGCTTTCCTTGCGGGAAAGTCTGGCGATGAGGCCTGGCATCATCACGTTCTCGAGTGCCGTGAACTCGGGCAAGAGATGGTGAAACTGGAATACGAAGCCGATGGACGAGTTGCGAAAGTCGGCCAACTTGCCGGGCGACAGCGCGGTGACGTTGTGTCCGTCGAAGGCGATGCTCCCGCTGGTGGGCACGTCCAAGGTGCCGAGCAAGTGAAGCAGCGTCGACTTGCCCACGCCCGAGGCCCCGACGATGGACACCAGCGCGCCCGGCGCGAGGTCGAGGTTGATTCCGCGCAGCACCTCGATACGACGGCCACCGTGGTCGAAGACCTTCCACATGTCGCGCACGACCACGTGAGCCCCTCCGCTGCGCGCGGCGGGGGTCGATATGTCCGGGCCCTGGGACGAGGCCATTGCGTCTGGCACCGTACCGATGGGCTTCTCCGCTGTCAACGCAGAGGATGTCATTCCTACTCGTATCGCAATCCGTCCACTGGCCGCATCCGAGCGGCCAGCCGGGCTGGGTAGACGGTTGCCAGGAAGCACAACCCGAGTGCGGAAGCCGCCACGGTGACGATTTCGCCCGCGCGCATGACGATGGGAAGCTGGGTGATGTAGTACACGTCCGTTGGCAGCGGCAGGCCGTAACGCCTAATCAGCAGGCATCCGACGACGCCGGTCAGCACGCCAGAAATGAGCCCAATGAGCCCGATGTAGAGCCCCTCGGCGATGAACACGCGCTGGATCGCCCCATCGCTAGCGCCCATGGCCTTAAGAATCGCCACCTCGCGCGCCTTTTCCGTCGCCATCATGATCAGGGTCGAGACGATCGAGAACGAGGCCACCAGCGCGATGAAGGTCAGCACCACGAACATGGCGATCTTTTCCAGCCTCAGCGCCATGAAGAGACCGCGGTTCAGCTCTTCCCAAGATTGGGCCTCGTAGCCGCTCCCCAGCGCAGCCTGGATAGCGGCAGAGATTCTCGGCGCAGCATCCGGATCCTCGGTACGAACGTCGATGCCGGTCACCTCGCCGGGCATGCGCAAGAATGCCTGCGCCTCGGCCAGCGAGACGTAGGCCAGCTTGGAATCGAATTCATACATTCCGCTGTAGAAGTGGCCGGCGACCCGGAAGCTCTTGAGCCCGGGCATCGGACCGTTCGGCCCCATCTTGCAAAGCGGGCAGACCACGTCCACCAGGCTGCCCTGGAACACGCGCAAGGTGCGCGCGTAGAGCTCTTCGCCCAGGATGATGGAAGGTGCGTCTTTCGCATTCTCGTCGCTGAGCGGGTCGAGCGGCACGCGCTCGGGATGGGCCAGATCGTCGATGGTGCACTCGCGCGCAGTTCGGCCGAGATCGAGGACCGAGCCGGCGCTTGATGGATCGATGCCGCGCAGGAAGATTCCCGCGGGCGAAACCCCGGACCGCACCATCACCTCGGCCTCAAGGTATGGCGTCACACCCGACACGCCTGGCACGTGCAGGATGGTTTCACGCACACGTTGCCAGTCGAGAAAAGGACGGTCGTCGGGTATCGAAACCACGACGTCCGCTTTGGCGCCGCGTATCTTGCCCTTCAAATCCGCCTCGAATCCTGACATCACCGACAAGACCAGAATCGGCGCCGCCGTGCCGAGAAACACGCCGAATATTGAAATGGCGGTAAAGAGCGTAAAGCGAGCGAACAATCGTCCCACGTACATCACGATGGCCGCCACGATGAGGTCAATCACGCCAACGATCTGCATCCACTCGTAGACAGGATTCGGACGCGCGGAAGCAAAGCCATACGGATCACGCATCGGAGTGCCGCGCAGCTTAAGGAAGACCAAATCCGCAACCCCGAGCAATGCCAGCACCAGGCCAACCTTGAACGCCAGCTGACGTCGCGAGCGACGTTCGGGATCGCGCAGGTGGCGCCACGCCACGAACCACTCGAAGCCCCGTGCGATCGTCACGACCAATCCTCGCCCGCTGCGCGATAGAAAATCGTCATTCCTTCCTCATCAACGGGAACAGGATGACGTCGCGAATCGACGGCTGGTCGGTGAGCAACATGACCAACCGGTCGACGCCGATCCCCTCGCCCGCTGTGGGCGGCATGCCGTACTCGAGGGCACGACAGTAGTCCTCGTCGTAATCCATGGTCTCCTCGGCGCCCTTGGCTTTGGCTTCCACCTGGCGCTGGAAGCGGGCGCGCTGGTCGGCCGGGTCGTTGAGCTCGGAGAAGGCGTTGGCGTGCTCGCGGCCCACGATGAACAGCTCAAAGCGGTCGACCTGGGTTGGATCCGCGTCGTTGCGACGGGACAGCGGCGAGGTCTCGGCCGGGTATTCGACAACAAACACCGGCTTCTCTGGCGGCAACGCCAGCTCGCCGCCGTAGTCGAACAGCGCCCCCACGCGATGCCCGTGCGTCTCGCACTTGCGCAAGACGGCCGAGAGCTCGTCCTTGCGCTCAAGCGCGCCCGAGCTGGAAATCCACTGCGAGAGCGCGCTCTCGTCGTCGAGCATGGGCCGCTCAAGGCCAGCCGGCAGCATCCCCTTCCCCACCGCCGCAACAATGGCGTCTTTCATCGGAATGCGCTCGAAAGCCCCCAGATCGACCTTGGTGCCGCCGTAGCCAATGACCGTGCCACCGCAGAGCTCGCGCGCCAGCTCGGCGAACAGCTCTTCCGTCAGCCGCATCAGGTCCTGGTAGGTCGCGTAGGCCTGGTAGAACTCCAGCATCGTGAACTCCGGGTTGTGCTGGCGCGACAGGCCCTCATTGCGAAAATTGCGGCCGATCTCGTAGACGCGGTCAAACCCGCCCACAACCAAGCGCTTGAGGTGCAGCTCGGGCGCGATGCGCATGGTGAGATCCATGTCGAGGGCGTTGTGGTGCGTCCGGAACGGCCGCGCCGCCGCGCCACCCAGCACCGTGTGCATGGACGGCGTTTCGACTTCGACAAAGTCGCGCGCGTCGAGGAAGCGACGAAGCCCCTTGATGATCGCCGTGCGCTTGAGGAAGACCTCACGCACCTCGGGATTCGCCACGAGGTCGACGTAGCGCTGGCGGTAGCGGATTTCCATGTCCTGCAGGCCGTGGAACTTCTCGGGCAAGGGCCGCGTCGCCTTGGTCAGCACGTGCAGCTCCTCAGCGACGATGGTCTGCTCGCCGGTCTTGGTCAGCACCGCCGGCCCGACCACACCGACAAAATCGCCGCGCTCCATGGACCGCCAAAGCCCGAAGGACTTCTCTCCGACAACGTCCAACTTGACCCAGATCTGGATTTCGCCCGACCGGTCGCGGACCTTGGCGAAGGCCGCCTTGCCAAAGCTGCGCAGAGCGACGATTCGCCCGGCGACGGCAAAACGCTCCGCCTTGACTTCGCCGTCGGGAGGATGGGCAGCTAGAGCGTTGCCCGCGGCGAACCACGCCCGAACGTCGCCCGTCGTGTGCTTGGGCGAAAAACCGTTGGCGTAGGGGTTCTGCCCGACGTGGCGAAGCTCGGCCACTTTGCGTTCGCGTTCGGCTATCAGTTCTCGTTCATCGGACATCGGCTATGTGTTTCTCCACGGTTGGTCCACAGGGAGGCACGTTGGAAGGCTATGGAACCATACAGACTTTTGCCTCTTATCCACAGGGGATTAGAGATCGTCCCCCTGAGATTCGGCGTCATTCGATTGTGGGGCGGCTGACGGATCACCGGCCAAAATCAGCAGCATGGCTACCATGAACTGGTCGAGGTCGCCGTCCAAGACCGCATCGACGTTGCCGACCTTGATCCCGGTCCGATGGTCGGAAACCAATCGATACGGCGCCAACACGTAGGAGCGGATCTGGCTGCCCCA
>PMLH01000112.1 GCA_003159055.1 Myxococcales bacterium | reverse complement strand
TCATCGGCGCTGGCCGCTGGTCTCGGGCGATTGCCGGATGAGGCCTCGTCCTGCTGCTGGCCGCCTCAAAAGCGGACTACAGCCATGTCAACGCCCGACAAGCGTCGCAAAGCGCGGCTACCCGATGCCCTTTCTAAGCCCCCGGTGCCTCACCCCTGAGCGCCGCGGCGACTTCGCGAGCGGCTGCTTCGGGCGCCCCCTGTCGCAGGTAACGACGCGCTCGAAGATCGAATGGGATAGCGGCGGCTTCCAAGTCTTGGGCCACGATCGGGATGAGGCGTTTCCCCGCCCCGAGAGCGAAGCCCAGTTCGAAGTAGATGTTTGGCCGACCGGCGTTGCTTCGCGACAAGACCGCCACGATCGCGTCGCTGTTGCGCAGACCCGCCTCGATCGCATCGGAAAGGGAGTCACCAGCGTGGAGCTGCCAGACATCCAGCCAGACGGCAACGTGATCACGGCGCAACGCCTCAGCGAACTGCCGCACCCAATCCGAATCGTCCTCCGAATAGGAGATGAAGACTCTTGGTTCGCTCATTTCTCACCTGCGGACCGGGGTGACGACTTCGCCGTGGCGCGCAAGCGAAGTTGCGCGAGGTAGGTGTCGATATCGTTAAGTGGAAGAAGGTCTCGCTTCTTGAGGAACACCGGTACGCCCGGCAGTGCCTGAAGCTCTCCTGCAGAGATACCGTGTAGCACGCCGATGATCGGTATCCTGCGGCCCCATGCTGCCCCGAGTTCAGCCCAAACATAGGGCCGGTCAAGCGCCCACGGAGTCAGCAGAACAACCAGCTCGTCAGCTTTGCCGAGGAAGGCGAGAATGTCCTCCTCGAAGTCAGCGCCTACATCGAGTTCCGCTTCGTCCAGAAACGGCGTGGCACCGCAACCGGTGATCTCGCGCGCGATCTGTCTTGCAACCCAGGTGTCCGCGCCACTGTGGCTCACGAACACCAGTCGAGCCTCAGAATCTCTGCCCACTGGACCCTCAGATCGGGTTGCTTTGCGATGTCGCGCCTGAGCTGTGCTCCTACGGCCTGGGACGAGTGAAGGATTCCGGCTGCCTGGCACCGGCGGGCCTGTGGCTAGTGCGAGCCGTGCGGCCCGCGTTCCACGGTCCTCAAGCCCGCCCCTGCCTGCGTTCCAGGTGCATGATCGCGCACTTCATTGCACGTCAGCAAGAGAAGAATCGAGTTGTCCGTCTCATAATGGAGCCGCGTACTGAACCTCATAAGTCGCAGCTTGGCCTGCAACTGCTCGACATCGTAATAGGGGATCAGAAAGAGCTCGACATCTCGATACGTCATTCCACCGATTTGTACCTCTGGCAGACACCCGACGATGGTCCTGGTATTTGGGATGTCCCCAGGCCGATCGCTCTCCCGGTATTCAAGATTCCCGAGGTCGAATTCGGCCCCGACGTGCCGCAGTGCCGAAACGNNATAGGTCGTGACGGCCCATCGCGGCTGCACCCTCTCCGGGATTTGCCTTCCTCACCTCGAGGAGCAACGTATCCGCAGGCGACATCATGCTGCGTATGGATCGCAGCAATGAGACCTCGCTGCCAGTGACGTTCAGATCGCCAAGGAGGGAGAACACATTCGCTTCAGACCGATAGTCAAAGACACTACTGAATGTAGGAAGTTCCTTGAGATCCCCCTCGATGGCTTTGACTCTAAGTCGAGAAGTCGGCAACCCCTTGTGGACGACTGAACGAACTGCCTCCAGCAGCATGCCGCCACTGATGTCGTACGGATAGTAGTAAACGAAAGCATTGGCTCGCGCTCTTCTGCAGAACTCGCCAAGTAACGTGGCATCCTTGTGGCCATTGCCCGGGCCCAAGCTTATGAAGTCGACCTCGGTGCTATTCGCATGCTCCAACATGGCCTCGACTAGCGCGGCCTTGTTGTGGGTTATGGTGCGCGTCGTCTCAACGTAGTATTCGTAGTCAGGATCGGAGCACAGTTCCAAGTAAGCATCCAGCCCCTCTTCGGTGGCGTACAGGAGGTGCTGTCCAAGTGGCTGATGGTGCGCCAGGGCCTCGACTATCTCGTGCTTTGATGGCTTCGGACGAACAGGCCGGAGATAGAAGGTGCCGTCGACGACACTATCGAGGATCTCACCGCGTGTCAGGAAGGGATGCTTGTTCTCGCGTGGAGCAATGCCCGTGGCAGCAATCCAATCCACCAGCTTCGCCTTCGTCTCAGGGAGCGATAGCTCGCCATACACGAGATGATTCCGATCGCGAATGTCTGCTGGAATCGACGCCGCGTGGTCGATCAGCAAGATCACTTCTCTTCCCAGGCGCTGAGCGTATCCAAGCTCGAACATTACGTTCGGGTTATTGCCTGTCACTATGCCAATGACGAGGCTGGACTCTTCGATGGCAGAGAACACATTCCTCATGAATGCATCTCCGCTAGGTATCTGGTCCGCCCGCACCACTTCGAAGCCTTCGTGCGCGAGGGCGGGCCGGATCGCCTGCTCGTACAATCGGCGATAGTCATCCTGGAGAGGCATCGCGACGAACGCGGCAGGCTTCGCCATCGAGTTGGCGCCGCCCCTCGACATCAAGGCCGAAATGGAAGAAGACAGCCTTGGCATAGAAGCTAGAGCCCGCCGCTGCTTGGAGATTGCCCTAGCTCCCGAGGTGGCACCGGACCGCTTTCGTGAGTCGACCGCGTCAACGTCGTCGACTCGGTGGATAGACGGCTTACGCGGCTGGCATTGAGCGGCATCGGAAGTGTCGATCTCGTCGTGG
>PMLH01000146.1 GCA_003159055.1 Myxococcales bacterium | reverse complement strand
CAGGACCGCATCATTCGCGGGCAGATGCCGACGCTTGATTCGATCAACGAGCGCATTGCCTCCAGCTTCGGCAAGACCCTGGGTGGCAGATTGCGGCTGGAATTGCGGGTTTCTTCTTCCCCGGCGGTCTTGATGAAGTTCGCCGAAGTGACTGGCACCGTGGCCGACCAGACCATCACCGGCGTGGTCAGCCTCGGCGCCGGCCATGGTCTTGCGCTGACGGTACTGGAAGGCTCGCTGACGCGCGGTCTACTCGGCGCAGCGCTGGGCGACCGCAGTGTCGCCAATGCCGCCCCAAACGCCGATGCTCGCGCCGAGCTGACCAGCGTCGAGAAGCTGGTTCTGAAACACATCCTCAGCATCATGTCCGACTCGATGGCCACCGCTTGGGAGGACGTGCTTGCGTTCAAACCCGAGGTTCTGCGTTTCGAATCGGATCCGCGCATGGCCATCATCGCCACGCCGTCGGATGTCGCCATCCTCTGTTCGTTTGAAGTGACGGGCTCGCTTGAGGGCAAGCTTGTGCTCGCGATCCCGTACTCGGCGGTCGAGCCGGCCAAGAAGCTCCTGACCTCTCCGCCGCGTCTGGGCGGGCAGCGCGATGCGAAGTTTTCGCAAGCGCTCGGGCGTGAGATCGAGGCGGTCGAGGTCGAACTGCGGGTGGAAATCGGTCGTCGCTCGCTCAACCTGGCCGATCTGGTCGAGCTGAAAGCCGGCGACGTCATCACCCTCAACACCAATGAAGGCTCACCTTTGCCCGTGTTCGTACAAGGCCGACAGAAGATGACGGCATCTCCGCGCGTGGTCGGCGGCGGCATGGCAGTCGAGATATTGAAAGGCATTGCGCAGCCGAGTCAACCCGCCCGCGCCGCGCGTGCGGCCGGGCAGGCATTCGCACCGGCGGCACAACTCCCAACCTAAGTGACGAGGAATCTCTATGGCAGAAGAAGCTGTTGGTTCAGGTGGCGACTCGGGAAGCCCGAGGAAGTTGGACATGCTCCTCGACGTCCCGCTCGACCTGTCGGTCGAGCTTGGGCGCGCGCGAATGTCGATTCAGGACTTGCTTAACTTGAGCCCCGGTTCGGTCATCGAGCTGGACAAAGTCGCCGGCGAGCCCCTCGATTTCATGGTCAACGGTCGCTTGGTTGCCCGCGGCGAGGCCGTGGTGGTGAACGACAAATTTGGCGTCCGCATCACTGACATCGTCAGTCCGTCCGAACGTATCGCCCGTCTTCGCTAATCGGAGGTCCCCATGCTAACGCCCGTCGTTCTCCTATCTTTGGCCGCAGTCCTCATCAACGACGTCAAGGCAGACGCCAGTGGCGGTGCGGTCACGGTCGAGATTGCCACGTCGGATCCGGTCGCGCCCTCGGACGTGCGTGTGTCGTCGAGCGGTTCACGCAGGCTGTATGTCTACCTCGACGGCAGCACGCCCCAGCGGATGACCTTCGGTGAAGGGCCCGGGACCATCGTCGCGTATACGCGTCATCGCTACACCAAGTTGGAGATACCGACGACCGACCGATGCGGAGAACCCTTTGGGGTGGTGCGAACGGAGAGCGGCGTGCGGGTTCGCGCGACCTGCCGAGACCGCGCGGCGGCGGCAGCCACAGGGGTTCCACCGGTTCTCGGGCAGCCGACCCTGAACGCAAATCGTCCGCTGCCCGACGCTCCACAAATGGCGCTCGCGCGGGACAAGCAGAGCAAGGCATCCCTGCGTGCGGCGCTTGCACTGCCCCCGGAGGCAGCCGCCGACGACGGCGCGGCCGATGGTCCTTCCGGCGAAGGCGTCGCGCGCGCCGCGGCCGCTCTGCAGCCTTCCGCAAAGTCCGCCCAAGCTCAGGACTCGAAGGCAAGCCCGTCCGGCCAGGCCGAGGTGCCCGCAAGGACGAAGGCGACCGCGGCTCAGGCTGCGCCGCCCAAGACAGACACACCGGACGCTCCGGCCGCTGCGGTCGTCAGTCAGGACAGCACCAGCGACCCAACCAAGACTTCCGGCGCAGAACAGAAATCCGGATCCAGTGCGCTTACCACCGTGTTTGCCGTGGTCCTGCTGCTGGGAGTCGGCATCGCCGCCACTCTGTTTGCGCGCCGGCGTGTCAAGCGCGAGCGCATGATCCGCATCGTCGAAACCGCGTCGATTGGGCCGCGCCGATCTCTGGTGGTCGCGTGTATCGGCGGACGCACCATGGTCCTCGGCGTAAGTGAAGCCGGGGTTGCCTTGCTCGATTCACAATTGCCAGCCCCGCCCTTCCCAGCGGTAGCCGATCCCGAGCCCAACGGCTCCGTCGAAGACGCTGCGCTCGGGCTACGCAACCGGGCGTTCGCGGCAGGGTTCGCTGCGGAGACCAAGGCCCCGGAGCCCAAGCATGAAAGCTCGCTGCTTGGTCGCTTGTTCCATCGCAGGCCGAGCGACTCGGAAGGGCTCGCGCCTGAGGATTTCGAGCATCTCTTCTCCGAGAGCCTCGAAGATGAAGACCTTCGTCGCAAACTGGCGGCGGGCGAATCCGGACGGGTCGCGTAACGATGCCAGCCTCTGCCGTGCCGACGCTCGCGGATTTGGCCGGGACGGGCTTGCAAACCGTCGCGGGTGGCGGATCCACAGCGGTCAAACTGTTCCTGGTTCTCACCGCGCTCTCGTTCGGCACCGCGATCATCTTGTCGGTCACGTCGTTCACGCGAATCATTATCGTCTTCTCCTTCCTGCGGCAGGCGATGGGCACGCAGCAGCTGCCGCCCAATCAAGTCATGGTCGGACTTTCCTTGTTTCTCACCTTGTTCATCATGGCCCCGACGGTGCGCAAGGTTCAGACCGAGGCGGTTTTGCCGCTGATGGCGGACAAGATTTCCGTCGGAGAGGCTCTCGACCGTGCGCAGGCACCGCTGTCGGAATGGATGCTCAAGCAAACCAAGGAGGACGATCTGCGTCTGTTCTTCGAGGTGTCGGGCACGGCGCGACCGGCGCGCGGCGAAGCGATTCCGTTCACGGTGCTGGTGCCGTCTTTCATGATCTCCGAGCTCGGAACAGCATTCCGCATGGGGCTCTACCTCTTCATTCCCATGGTGCTGATCGACCTGCTGGTGTCCATCATCATGATGTCGCTTGGCATGATGATGGTCCCGCCGACGCTGATTGCCATGCCACTTAAGCTCGGCGTCTTCCTGCTGGCGGGCGGTTGGCACCTGGTGGTGTCGTCCCTCATCCGGAGCTTTTGATGTCCGCCGACCTGCCATCCGGGCTCATGCGTGAAGGCTTCGGCGTCCTGCTGGCGGTGGGCGGCCCCTTTGTTCTCGGATTGATCATCGTTGGGCTGGTAGTCGGGCTCCTGCAGGCCGCGACGCAGATCAATGATTCGGCCATCGGGTTCCTGCCTCGGCTTATGACCGGGCTGCTCCTCGCATACTTCACTGGCCACTATGCGCTCGAACGCCTTGCCACCTATTTCGCCGCCGCCTTGCGAGGCATGTCGGGGCAGATGTAGGCATGCTTTCCGTCGGGCTCATGCCTTTTGCAATCGGCTTCTTCCTGGTGCTGGTTCGCTGCACGAGCCTCATGATGGTGGCGCCGATCTTTAGCGCCAAGCCAATTCCGGCGCTGGTGCGCATGGGGTTCTCCGTGCCCGTCGCTGTCGCAGTGTACATGGGCGCCGGGACGCCGGTTTTCTCGGGCTGGGATCGCCTGCCGCAATTGATTCCCGCCGTGGCAATCGAGGTCGTGATGGGTGTCGGCGCTGGTCTTTGCGCAAGGTTCGCGATCGAAGCGGCGACGGCGGCGGGCAGCGCCATTGCCATGGCCATGGGCATCAGCTTCGGGTCGGTGATCGACCCTTTGCATGGGGCGGAATATAGTGCAATGGGCGATCTTCTGTCCTTTCTCACCATGGCGGTCGCGCTCGCCGCAGGTCTGCATCGCGAGGCGGTGGCGTGGCTCTGCCGTTCCATCAGAGAGTCACCGCCCGGGTCCGACATTTCCCTCGCCACCATTGCGACGCGGGTGATTGCCGACGGCACGGAAACCTTCGCGCTGGCGGTTCGTCTTGCTTTTCCGGTACTCGCGGCCGTCACCCTTGGCCACATGGGGCTTGGCATGCTCAACCGCGTGGCACCGCAGCTCAATCTGTCGAACATCGGATTCACCGTCGCCATTCTCGCTGGCGGAACCGCCTTCTATCTGGTTGCACCTGGCGCGGCTGTGATTGCTGCCCAGGCGGCGCGCACGGCCTTTGCAGGGCATTAGTGCCGACAACCCCACGGGCTGGCAATCATGTCGGACGAAGCGGAACAAGACGAAAGGACAGAACGTGCGAGCGCTCGTCGGCTTCGCAACGCCTGGGAAAATGGCGACATCGCAGTCTCCCGCGACGTCGGCATGTTGGCAGGGCTGGGGGCGGCCGGCGGAATCCTGGTCACGGTGGCGTCCGGCCTGCGCGATGCCCTGGTCAGAATGGTCTACGCCGCGGCGGACGGCCTGGACAATCCCTCGCCCGAGCGCCTCTTGCCCTACCTTGGGCGGCCAACCCTGCTTACCTTGACGGTCACGGCGGCGGCCGCGCTCGCCGTCGGTGTGGTGTACGCCGTGCAAACCCGGATGGGGCTCTGGCCTGAGCTGACCTTCCCCGATTTCTCGAAGGTCTTCTCCATCGGGCGCATCAAACGGCTGTTCAAGAAGGACGCCTTCATCGACCTCGCAGTGGCGGCGGTCAAGGTGCTGACGCTTGGCTATGGTCTATGGAGCACCTTTCGTGCCACGTTCCTGGCGTTGCCCCGCATGCTCGGCATGTCCACGGCGTCGCAATTGGAGGCGGCCTACCAGCCTCTTTCCACTGGACTGGCCAGAATTCTGTCGGTCGTGGCCTTGCTGGCCGGCTTGGACTTTGCACTGACGCGCTACCGGTATCAGCAGCGTATGAAGATGACCAAGGACGAGTCCAAGCGCGATCATCGCGAAGAAGAAGGTGACCCCACCTTCCGCGCCCGCCGCCGTCGGCGACACCGCGAGCTGTCCAAGGGAATGGTGAAGGTCGAGGTTCCGCGCGCCGATGCTTTGATCGTCAACCCGACCCACATCGCAATTGCGATCCGCTACCGTCCTGGCGAAGACCAAGCCCCGCGCGTGACCGCGAAGGGCAAAGGTCAATTGGCCGAGTACATGCGCGAGCTTGCGCACGAGCACGGCATTCCCATCGTCGAGGACATTCCGCTGGCGCGTCTGCTCTATCGGCGCGTGAAGGTCGGCCGCTGTGTTCCCATGGAAACCTTCAAGGCGGTGGCCGCCATTCTTGCCTATGTCTATCGCGTGCTGGGTCGCAACCCCATGATGGCGGCAGCGGGAGGTTCTAGATGAGCGCTCCAGCCGCCGCTGCCGGGAAAGACCCGCGCGCGAAGAGCGAAGTCATTCTTGCGATCGCGGTGCTCGGTGTCATCGCGGTGCTGGTCATGCCTTTGCCAGCCCTTGTGCTCGATGGGCTGCTCGCCCTGAGCATCGGCATTTCGCTGCTCATCCTGCTCATCGCCCTCGGTGTGGCGCGGCCACTCGATTTTTCGGTTTTTCCGTCGCTCCTCCTCATCGTCACCCTGTTTCGGCTGGGCCTCAACGTCGCCACCACGCGCCTCATCCTGCTCGACGGCGCGGCCGGAACCAGCGCCGCCGGACACATCATTCAGGCCTTCGGGCAGTTCGCCGTCGGCGGCAGTTTGATCGTCGGCGCAGTTGTGTTCCTGATCTTGCTGGTCGTGAACTTCGCGGTCATCACCCGCGGTTCTGGACGCGTGGCCGAAGTTGCGGCGCGCTTCACCTTGGACGCCTTGCC
>PMLH01000449.1 GCA_003159055.1 Myxococcales bacterium | reverse complement strand
GCGGTTGACGTCGTCGTTGGGGTGCACGAGTCGCTTCTCGCCGCGCTCGCCACCCAGAAGCTCGCTCGCGCGATTGGCCAGCACCTCGTTCATGTTCATGTTGGTCTGGGTGCCACTGCCGGTCTGCCAGACCACCAAGGGAAACTCATTCTCGTGCTTGCCAGCCAGCACTTCGTTGGCCGCCGCGACGATGGCGGCGCTCTTCTTGGCGTCGAGCGTGCCGAGGTCGAGGTTGACCAGCGCCGCGGCCTTCTTCACCGTCGCCAGCGCTTGCAGCAAAGCACGCGGCATCTTCTCGCCCGAAATTCTGAAGTGCTCGAGCGAGCGCTGGGTTTGCGCGCCCCAGAGGCGATCGGCCGGCACTTCGATGGGACCGAAGGTATCTTTTTCGATGCGAACGTTCGAGGTCATGCTGGCTCCTGCGCGAATGTCGCACGAGCGTGTCACAGGGGATGCAGGATTGCCAGCACGGCTGCTACACGCGGCCGCCGCGCGCCTGCACGACCAGATGAAACCACGCGTAGAACTGCCAGGCAGCCCACAGCGCGACCAAGGCTGGCGAGAGCAGCCCGAGGCTGGCGGCGGTTTTGAGCAGCGGCTTCCCCTTCGCGAAGTGCAGCAGCAGGTACAGATTATTCAGCGGCGAGACGAAGAGCATCAGGACGCCCCAACCCGGGTGCTTGTCGCGGAAGGCGCAGACAATGAGGACCACCCAGACGACGAAGGCGCACAGGGCTGCGACGGCCGAAACAACGAGTGCTCTTGTGGCGAGGCGACCCAAGCGGTCACGCTCCTCTTGCACAAGTGGTGTGGCGCCAGCCCGACCAAGCTTCGCGTCCACTGCCGCAGCCGCGATTGCGGGACCATTCTTCCACACGCTTCTGCCGGTCGTCGCGTGATTGAGATTCGCTTGGGTCGTATCCTCTGCTGGTATCCACTTCTTGATCAGCTTCTCTGCCACCCCGTCGTCAGGAGGCAATGGCAGGGCAACCTGCTTGACCCTGTCCGCTTCTGTCTGCGCCGCACCGTCGAGCACGATTTTCGCCTGGCCTCGGTATTTCTGCGGGACCTGATCCAGGCGATTGACGAACACGTCCCGGCCGGTCTTGTTGTCGTGGTAGCGGTAGAACGTATCCGCCATCGCCACCGCCGAGGCGAGCAGCACCACGCAAAGGGCAGCTCCGGATGCCGCTTTCATTCCCCGATTGAACCGCGACTGCCGCACGGGCGCAACAATCGTCATCGGATAGAATGGATTCATGAAGCGCTCTGGCCGCCCGCCGGTCGATCTGCTCTTGCTGAACGCCTCCAACTATCCACCCAAGGCGGTCTATCCCTATGCCTTCGTACAGGTTTCCGCGGTCGCGCGGCGTTTGGGCCTAAGCGTCGCGCGTTTCGATTTCGTCGGCATCGACAGGCAAGACATTCCCGCCCGGCTGGCGAAGCTTCTCGCCCAGCACAAGCCGCGCATGATCGGACTGCACCTGCGGCAAGCAGACACCGTGGTCGAATCGGACTACCGCCTGCCGCCAGAAGGCAAACCGTCGTCGTACTATTTGCCGGTCGAGGACACGCGGGATTTGGTCCGTACCATTCGTTTGCAAACTCGCGTGCCTATCGTGGTTGGTGGTTTTGGTTTCACCACGCATGCGTTACGCATCGCGCAACTGCTGACTGTGGATTTCGGCGTGCTGGGAGAGCCTGACGCCTTTTTCGAGCGTTTCGAGGACGTGCTGGCTCGACGTTCGCTCGACACGATCGCGAACCTTGTCTATCGGAATCGTGGAACCTATCGGGCGAACCAACGCGTCTTCTTCCCGCCCTCGAAGGAATCGGAATACACCGGCGAGCTCATCGACGAAGTGCTTCGCTTTCAGCGCAAGTGGCCCAGCCAGGACGCGGCTTCACAGTGCACGCCCGTCGAGATCTCGCGCGGATGTCCCTGCCATTGCTATTTCTGCGCAGAGCCTGTTGTGAAGGGGCGCCGCGTGCAGCAGCGTGCTTGGGATGCCGTCGAGCATGACATCCTGGAGCTCGATCGTCGTGGCCTTCGCCGGGTTTGGCTGGTCTGTTCCGAAATCAACCTCGAACGCCAGTTCGCAGCGCAGGTGGCGCGTCGCATGGCCGCTCTCAACCGTGGTCGATCGAGCACCCGAAAGATCCGCTGGCGTGCCTACAACCTGCCCCGGATGACCCGCAGCGAATTGCGTTCGATGCTTGCGGCGGGCTTTGAACCCGGTTGGAACGATTTTGCCTCGTTCAACGACCGGAATCTTCGACGCTGTCGGGTGCCGTATCGCGCGGACGAGGCGCTTGCGTACTGCCGAGATTTTCACGAGCTTGCCGGTCAGTCTCAGCTTGAAAGCCAGGACGCGAAGACCTTCTATCTGTTTCTCGGCAACGCATTTTCCGACGCGTCCACCGTGAGCTCCACCTTGCGCAAGGTCGACGAGCACGGCTTGGCTGCTGTGCATTCCACCGCGGCCATCATCGCCGCAACCCGCGTGTTTGAGATCCAGGGTCGCTACAACTGCGGCAACAACCGATCCGTCCTCACGGTCGGTCGCGCGGGCAGGGCTCGGCCGGATATCGTCCGTCCAACGTTCTTTTATCCTCCGAGCCTATTGGCGGAGCTGGGCAGTGAAAAGGCCCTGCGCGAATTCTTCGACTACATCGGTGCCACCTTCCTGTCCACGCGCCATCAGCAAGAACGAGACTGGACTGCGTTTCTCCGTCGGACCCTCACGCCTTCACGGCTGCGTGCGCTGATGACGTCGGCGAAACAATGCGGGCTCGTCGAGTCGGTCGCGATGGACATGGATTCCGATCCAGTCCTCGTGAGCAAAGTCGAGCGAAGGCTCAAGGGGCTATGGTCGCGCATCGACGGTCCGAAAGTCGGCCAGCTTTTCGAGTCGCGCCCGGACAACGCGATTCAGAGCTTCACGATAGGCGCATTGATGGTTCAGCTCCTGCGGCCGAACGCGCCGTCCTTTCGGCGCGTCCTCGAGTACCTTGGCATTCCCTGTGACAAAGACGGGTTCTACGGTCTTTCAGAATACCGCGTGGCCGAGATCCTATACCGGCGCTATCGCAGCAACGACGAATTGGTCAAGGACGTGCGCCAACATTTCGACCTGCGCGCCGGATCCGTGGACTTGCTTCAGCTTGAGTTTCTACTGCTTGAAAACAACATCCGCATCCGCCCGGAATACCGCCGGCCGCTCTTCGGGTAGTGGCTTCACCGACGGTGAGCACGGCACCGAGGGATCGGCGATTCCATCGAAATGAACCTCGCCAGGCCCCAGATAGGACCCGGCCGATCCGGCCTGCACCGTGAACGGACCGGGCTCGCGACTACCGCGCCGATGGGCCGCGAGTCGTCCGTCCTCATGGCGCTGGCGGCGTTGCGTTGCCGGCGAGGTTCTCGCCCCAGCAGGCGATGGTACCGTTGGTTCTCACCCCGCAGGCAAAGTTATAGCCCGCACTGACGGATGCGAAGGTGCCTGCCGGCGGCGTAGCCTCGCCCCCGAGGTTGTCGCCCCAGCAGGCGATGGACCCCTTAGTGCTCACCCCGCAGGCCCCAAGAGTGCCCGCGCTGACGGATGCGAAGGTGCCTGCCGGCGGCGTGGCCTCGCCCTGCCCGTTGAAGCCCCAGCAGGCGACGGTGCCGTCGGTTCTCACCCCGCAG
>PMLH01000020.1 GCA_003159055.1 Myxococcales bacterium | reverse complement strand
CGTGGAAAGCATGTCGCGCGCTCCATTCGTCGTGCCGAAGGCCGATACCGCCTTCGCGCGCAACCTCAAGCTCGAGGATACGACGCTCGGTTGGCGTTTCGTCAATCCGCGCATCGAGGCCCAGTTTGGCGTCGACTCGATGGCCGAAACGGCCGAGAACGTCGCCCAGCAGTTTTCCATTGCCCGCGCCGACCAGGACGCCTTCGCGCATCGCAGCCAGCGCCGCGCGGCCGCCGCCATCGATTCAGGACGCCTTGCCGAAGAGATTGTCCCCGTCGGCGTGCCCCAAAAGAAGGGTGCCGCCCGGATCGACCGGGACGAGCAGCCCCGGCCCGATTCGAGCCTCGAAGGCCTCGCCAAGCTGAGGCCGATCGTCCGAGAAAACGGCACCGTCACGGCCGGCAATGCTTCCGGTCTCAACGACGGAGCCTCGGCGCTCCTGCTCGCTTCCGAGGCCGGCGCGAAGAGGTTCGGGCTCGAGCCGCGCGCGCGCGTGGTCGCGCTCGCGGTAACCGGTGTCCCGCCTCGTATCATGGGGATGGGGCCAGTGCCAGCGACGCGCAAGGTGCTTGCGCTGGCGGGCCTCTCGCTTGGACAAATCGATATCATCGAGCTCAACGAGGCCTTCGCGGCCCAGGCGCTCGCCGTGCTACGGGAGCTGGGAATCGCCGACGATGCTCCCTTCGTCAATCCACACGGCGGCGCCATCGCGCTCGGCCACCCTCTGGGGGCAAGCGGCGCTCGGCTCGCCACGACCGCGACCTACGAGCTGCAACGTCGGGGCTCCCGCTATGCCCTTTGCACCATGTGCATCGGTGTTGGGCAAGGTATCGCCGTGATCCTCGAAAGGGTCTGAGCCATGGCCGACCAAACAACAAAACAAGAGATTTTCCACCGGCCCGCACCAGGCACTCAGCCTAAGTACCTGCACGAGCCCTACCAATCGAGCCGAAAGCGCGCGCCCACGCAGCCGCTGGTGGTCCTGCCCCACACCGTCTCCGAAACCACAGGCCCGGTCATCTCCTTCGCCTTCGGTCTCGACCGCGTGGTGCCGAGCGCCGCCGACCTTACCCGTCAGCACCGCGGAGAGCCTCTCGGCGAACGCATTATCGTCGGGGGCCGAGTGCTTGACGACAGCGGACGGCCGTTGCGCCGAACCCTGGTCGAGATCTGGCAGGCCAATGCGGCTGGGCGCTATCGGCATTCGAGCGACAACCACGACGCTCCCCTCGATGCCAATTTTACCGGCTGCGGTCACACGCTCACCGACGAGGAAGGCCGCTACCGCTTCGTCACGATCAAGCCGGGGCCGTACCCCTGGCGCAACCACGACAATGCGTGGCGGCCCGCGCACATTCATTTTTCGTTGTTCGGCCCTGCCTTTCTCACTCGTCTCGTCACGCAGATGTATTTCCCGGGCGACCCGCTCCTCGCGCTTGACCCGATTTTCAATTGCGTGTCGGACGAGAAGGCGCGCGATCGTTTGATCGCCCAATTCGACTGGCAGGCGACCCAGCCGGAATGGGCACTCGGCTACCGTTTCGACATCGTCCTGCGCGGGCGCGACTCTACGCCCATGGAGAACCTGGCCCATGGAGAATGAAGGAACCGACAAGCCGCGCGTAACGACGGTCTCGCAAACCGTCGGCCCCTTCTTTCACATCGGCCTGCAGTGGCTCTTTGGCGAGCGCGTTGCCGAGCCCGAGGCCGTCGGTCGACATATTGCCGTCGAAGGCCGCGTGCTCGACGGTGACGGCGTGCCCGTCCCCGACGCCCTGGTCGAGGTCTGGCAAGCGGACGCGAACGGCAAATACGTGCACCCCGACGCCCCACAAGACATAACCCCGGGCTTTCGGGGCTACGCGCGCGTGCCGACCACCGTTGAGGGCCGGTTTCGTTTCACCACCGTGAAGCCAGGGCGCGTGCCCGCGCCGGGCGCAGGATTGCAGGCGCCGCATATCCTGGTGGCGGTCTTCATGCGCGGACTTTTGCGGCAAGCTGTCACGCGCATCTATTTTTCCGACGAGCCGTCGAACGAGGAGGATGTGGTCCTGCGACGCGTACCGGCCGCGAGGCGGAGCACCTTGGTCGCAAGGACAAAGGCCAGCGAAGCCGACGTTTTCGAGTGGAACATCGTTTTGCAGGGTCCCCATGAAACCGTCTTCTTCGATTTCTGATAACCCTCGCCGACTGTACGACGGGGTATTCGGCTCGTACGAGATGGGGGAAGTCTTTTCCGATCGCGCTTGCGTGCAGGGGCTCCTCGATTTCGAGGCTGCGCTCGCGCGGGCCGAGGCCGAGGTCGGGGTGATCCCGCGCTCGGCGGCGGACGCCATCACTCCCCAGTGCCGCGCAGAGCTCTTCGAATTGGCCACGCTCGCCCCGGGTGCGGCGCTCGCCGGCAACCTGGCGATCCCGGTCATCCGCGAGCTGACGGAATTGGTAGCTCGGCGGGATCCCAACGCCGCGCACCTGGTGCATTGGGGGGCCACGAGTCAGGACGCCATCGACACCGGCACGGTGTTGCAACTGCGAGCAGCGCTCGACCTCTTCGACTCCGAGCTCCTCCGCCTGTCGAACCTGCTCGCGCGCCTCGCGGACCAGCACCGCCACACAGTGCTGCTCGGTCGCACCTGGCTGCAGCCCGGGCCGCCGGTCACATTCGGCTTGAAGGCAGCCGGATGGCTGAGCGCGATCGAAAGTCAACGGGAGCGCATGGCGGAGCTCCGTGGCCGGGTGCTCGTGATTCAATTGGGCGGTGCGGTTGGCACGCTGGCCTCACTCGGTGCTCACGGCCTTCCCATCGCGATTCGGCTCGGTCAAGAGCTGGGCTTGGGTGTCCCGAGCATGCCGTGGCATACCCAGCGCGATCGCGTGGCCGAAGCGGGCGCAGCCCTCGGTCTGCTCGCCGGAAGCTTAGGCAAGATGGCCCGCGATCTCTCGTTGCTGATGCAGGCTGAGGTCGGCGAGGCCTTCGAGCCAATCGCCCCGGGGCGCGGTGGCTCTTCTACGATGCCGCACAAACGGAACCCGGTGGGTGCCGCTGCGATCTTGGCCGTCGCGACACGAGTTCCGGCGTTGGTCTCGACCCTCTTGTCGGCGATGCCGCAAGAGCACGAACGCGGCCTCGGCGGCTGGCAGGCTGAATGGGAGACCTTGCCCGAGATCTGCCGGCTCACGGCGGGCGCGCTCGAACACGCCCTGGAGATTTTCGAAGGGCTCGAGATCGTCCCCGGCAAGATGCACGCGAATCTCGAGGCGACCCTCGGTGTCGTGCTGTCGGAGCCCGTCGCCCTGGCGCTCGCCCGACACATGGACCGCGGCGAAGCTCACGGCATCGTGGAGCACGCATGCCGGCGTGCGCTGGCCGAACAAAAGCCGCTGCGACAAGTGCTCCAGGAAGAACGCCAGGTCACCAGCCGGCTTTCGGCCGCGGAGCTGGACCGCCTTTGCAGCCCCTCCGAGTATCTCGGGCTGGCCGAGACGTGGATCGATCGCGTGCTGGCTGCGCGGGATGGCAACCCCCGACGGGGGAAGCAGTGACGATGCCTGCGCTCGACGTCCCTGGAGCCAGGCTCCACTATCGCTTGGACGGCCCAGCGGACGCGCCGGTCATCGTGCTGGCGAACTCGCTCGGCACGGCACTTGAGCTGTGGGACGGTCAGATCGCGGCACTGGCGCGAACGTTCCGCGTGCTCCGCTACGACATGCGCGGACAGGGAGCCTCGTCGCTCTCCACCCTGCCTGTCGATGTTCCGGGTCTGGCCGGCGACGTGCTTGCGCTACTCGATGCAACCAAGGCGGCGACCGCGCACTTCTTGGGCCTCTCGCTTGGGGGCATGGTCGGGCTGTGGCTGGGGGTGCATACACCGGAGCGCTTCAAGACGCTGATGCTCGCCAACACGGCCGCGCTCATCGGCACGCGGGCCTCGTGGAACGCACGCATCGAAGCCGTCGAGAGGAGCGGTGTGGGCGCCATCGCCGAGACCGTGCTCGATCGTTGGGTGACCCCAGGTTTTCGAGCGCGCGCTCCCGAGAGCGTGGAAAAGTTGCACCGCATGCTGTTGGCGACGAACCGCGCGGGCTACATCGCGGCGTGCGCGGCCGTGCGCGATGCGGACCTGCGCGGCAGTGTCGCCGAAGTGCGCGTACCGACCTTGGTCATCACCGGCGAGATGGACACGGCTACGCCGCCTGCCGGTGGTCGCTGGCTCGTGCAACAGATCGCTGGCGCACGCCACGTCGAGCTCGAGGCGGCGCACCTGTCGAACGTCGAAGCCGAGTCCGCTTTCAACCAGAGCGTGGTGGGCTTTCTTTCGGCCCAGGGAGAAACCAGATGGACGAACGCGAACGACTAGATCGAGGCATGCAGGTGCGGCGTGCTGTACACGGCGACGAGTACGTCGAGAAGAGCATCAGAGGGCGTACCCCGTTCAATGGCGAGTTCTTGGACCTGCTTACGCGCTTCGCCTGGGGCGAGATCTGGGCCCGTCCGGGGCTCGACCGCCGCACGCGGAGCCTCTTGTGCCTTGCCATGATGGTCGCGCTCAATCGCGGGGACGAATTTCAATTGCATGTGCGCTCGGCCCTCAACAATGGAGTTACCCGCGAAGAAATCAAAGAAGTTCTCCTGCAGACGGCGGTGTATTGCGGGATACCGGCCGCCAACAGCGCCTTCCACCTGGCTGCGCAGACCTTCGCGGAGATCGACCAGCAACCGGAAGGCGGTAAGGGTTAGACGCCATGCGGACGCAGGTGGGAATCATCGGTGCCGGCCCGGCGGGGCTGCTGCTCGCGCACCTCTTGCGCCGCGAGGGCATCGCTTCGGTGATTCTCGAAAAGCACACCCGTGAGTACATCGAGCGGCGGGTCCGCGCCGGCGTGCTTGAGCAGGGGACCGTGGACATCTTGAATGAGATCGGGCTTGGCGATCGGATGCGGCGGGAGGGCATGATCCATCGCGGGATCCAGCTGGGTTTCGACGGCAGCAGGCATCACATCGACTTCGGCGCCTTGACTGGACGATGCATCACCGTCTATGGCCAACAGGAAGTCGTCAAAGACCTCGTGGGTGCGCACCTCGCGGCGGGAGGCGAGATACACTTCTCGGTCGAAGGCGTCGGCTTGCGCGATCTCGACGGCGAACGCCCACGCGTCCGCTACGTCACCGACGGCGCCGAGCATGAGCTCGAATGCGATTTCCTCGCGGGCTGCGATGGCTCGCATGGGATCTCTCGCCAATCGATTCCGGATGGCGTTCTCTCGATAGTCGAGCACACGTATCCCTTCGCATGGCTCGGCATTCTCGCGAAGGCACCGCCGGTGCAGGACGAGTTGGTCTACGCCTATCACGAGCGTGGCTTCTCGCTCTTCAGCATGCGCTCGCCCGAGGTAACCCGACTTTACCTGCAAGTCGAGCCGCAGGAACCCATCGAACACTGGTCGGACGACCGCATTTGGCAGGAGCTTCACGCGCGGCTCGAGACAGGCGACGAATGGCGGGTGAAGGAGGGGACCATTCTGGAAAAGTCGATCACCGCCATGCACAGCTTCGTGGTCGAGCCCATGCAGTACCACCGGCTCTACTTGGCAGGCGACTCCGCACACCTCGTGCCGCCGACCGGCGCCAAGGGAATGAATCTGGCGATGGCCGACGCGCAAGTGCTGGCGCGAGCGCTTGCATCCTATTTTAGGGTTGGAAGTGTTGCCGCGCTCGAGCGCTATTCGAGAACGTGCCTCCGACGCGTGTGGCGAGCCGAGCACTTCTCGTGGTGGATGACTTCCATGTTGCATCGATTCCCCGAGCACGATCCTTTCCAGCAACACCTGCAGATTTCTCAGCTCCGCTACGTCGTGCGCTCGCAAGCGGCATCCACGTCGCTGGCCGAGAACTATGTCGGATTGCCGATGGACTGGCAGGGGGCCCAAGACTGAGGCAGCAAACATTCGATGGGTTATCGGATCCGGGTCACCGGGAGAAAGGACGAAGGCACATGTTCGATACGCCAATGTTGATCAATAACCAAGAGGCCAGCGCCGTCGGCGCCAAGACCTACACACGCACCAACCCAATGAGCGGCGGTCCGGCTACACGTGCGGCAGCGGCCTCGGTCGTCGACGCCAACGCTGCCGTCGACGCTGCCGCAGCCGCCTTTCCCGCCTGGGCGGCCACGGGCCCGGGTGAGAGACGCGCCAAGTTGCTCAAGGCGGCCGACATCCTCAGCTCGCGCACCGACGAGGCGATTGCGCGGATGATGAGCGAGACCGGGTCGACCGCTCCCTGGGCGGGCTTCAACGTCGCGCTCGGCAGCAACATGCTGCGCGAAGCCGCCTCGATGACCACCCAGGTGGGCGGCGAGGTCATCCCGTCCGATAAGCCGGGCTGCCTCGCCTTCTCCTACCGCCAACCGGCGGGCGTCGTTCTCGGCATCGCGCCTTGGAATGCGCCGATCATCTTGGGCGTGCGCGCGATCGCCATGCCGCTCGCCACCGGCAACACCGTCGTATTGAAGGCGTCAGAGACCTGCCCCGCGACCCACCGACTGATTGGCGAGGCCATGCGCGACGCCGGCTTGCCCGACGGCGTGGTCAACGTGGTGACCAACGCGCCCGAAGATGCCGCTGCGATCGTCGACGCGTTGATCTCGCACCCCGCCGTGAGAAGGGTCAACTTCACCGGCTCGACCAAGGTGGGCAGGATCGTCGCAGAAAAGGCGGCGCGCCACCTGAAACCGGTGCTCCTCGAGCTCGGGGGCAAGGCCCCGCTTATCGTTCTCGACGACGCGGACCTGGACGCGGCCGTCAACGCGGCCGCCTTCGGCGCCTACGCCAACCAGGGCCAGGTCTGCATGTCGACCGAGTTGGCGATCGTCGACGAGTCGGTCGCCGACGCCTTCGTGCAGAAGCTGGCCGCCAAAGCGTCGTCGCTGCCAGCCGGCGATCCCCACGGGCAAGTCGTGCTGGGGTCCATGGTCGGGCCGGAGGCCGCCCAGCGCGTCGAGGGGATGATCAAGGAGGCGATCGGTGCAGGGGCCAGGCTAGCGGCAGGTGGCACGCGGCAGGGCACGGTGATGACGGCGACCGTACTCGACAAAGTGACGCCAAAGATGCGTCTTTACAGCGAGGAGTCGTTCGGCCCCGTCCTGTGCGTTGTCCGGGTCAAAGGGGTCGACGAAGCGGTACGCGTTGCCAACGCCTCCGAGTATGGGCTGTCGGCGGCGGTTTTCGGGCGCGACGTGCTTCGCGCATTCGAGGTCGCCAAGCGCGTTCAGTCCGGCATCTGCCACATCAATGGTCCCACCGTGCACGACGAGGCACAGATGCCGTTCGGCGGCACCAAGGGCAGCGGCTACGGGCGCTTCGGCGGCCGGGCGGCGATCGACGAGTTCACCGAGCTCCGGTGGATCAGCATCGAGGACCCAAAACAACCCTACCCATTCTGACAGGTTCCCGAGCTGTTCGCCGCAACAATGCCGATCGGTGACCGAGCGCGGCCGCGAAGACCGTCAGGAATGGTCGCGGCGAGGGTCGAGCAGCGCCAGTCTTGGGTCGAAGCGCGCCGCCGAATCAAGCCGCGCAGTTCGGCATCGGCGGGCGGCGGCCAANNGGGCCGTTGGGACTTCCTCCGCCAGATCAAACGCCAAAGGGAACGATGCCAGCGGACAACGGTTTCGGGCCGTACTATGGTGATCAGAAAACGATGACCGCCCGGCCGCGCAGTCCGCCCGCCTCCATCGCGCGCTGGGCGTCCGCGGCGCGTTCGGGGGGATATTCTTCCGCGACACGCAGCTTGA
>PMLH01000412.1 GCA_003159055.1 Myxococcales bacterium | reverse complement strand
CGGCATGAGCATCGCCGCACTGGCGCGCATCGCGCGTTGGAAGGCTGACGGAGCCTTCAGCAGCGCGCAATACCTGGCCGGTGCACAAAAGGCCTTCGACTATCTCAACACCAACGGCGTCAAGTACGACGACGACGGCAAAGAGAATGTGATTGACGACTATGCCGGGCTGATGGCCGCCAGCGAGCTCTTCGCCACCACCCAGAACGCTACCTATCTGCAGGCCGCGCGCGCTCGCGCAACGTCACTGGTCAGTCGGCTTTCCAGCGATGGCTATTTCGTCGCCGACGGCGCCACGCGGCCCTTTTGGCACGCAAGCGATGCTGGGCTGCCCGTGGTTGCGCTGGCCCGCTACGTCGAGGTCGAAACCGACGCCAAGAGTGTCGCGGACGCCAAGCAAGCCATCCAGAAACACCTCGGCTACCTTTTGCAGGTCACCCGCGCGGTGGCGAACCCATTCGGGCTGGCCAGGCAACACACCACTGCCAGTGCGGCCACCTTCTTCATCCCGCAGGTCAATGAAACCAACTATTGGTGGCAAGGCGAAAATGCGCGTTTGGCTTCACTTGCCGCCGCGGCCTTGTTAGGCGCGCAGGCCATCGGCGCAAGCGGCTCGCAATATCTGGATCTGTTGCGATTTGCCGGCAGTCAATTGGATTGGGTTGTGGGCAAGAATCCTTACGACGTCTCCTTCATGCACGGCTTCGGGCGCAACAATCCGCCCGACTACTGCGCCAGCAAGACCCAAGCAGGAACCCTGACAGGCGGCATTTCCAACGGCATCACCGGCAGCAACCCCGACGGCACCGGCATCCAGTGGCGGGTGGGCGCAAACGGCGGCTGCGCCGACGAGTGGCGCTGGGTCGAACAGTGGTTGCCACACTCGGCCTGGTTTGCGGTGGCGATTGGAGCGTCGGCCGAGTAGCCCCGCTTCAACGTGGCAACTGAACCCGCGAGACTTGCTTTTCGGCGATCGCGTAGCACGCGTCGTCGCACTCGGGAAAGGCCTGGGCCAGGCGGGCTTGCTCTTCACAGAAATCGCGCATCGAGGTCTTGCCTGCGGCACAAACCGTCTGCAGGTTCTGCAGGGTGCGATGGTAGAGCGCGCTCCGTTCTGCCGCGGGCAGATTGCGAATCGCTCGCCGCTCGGCGCCCGAGCTCCACACAGCAAGCCCCGTCAGCAAACCGATCCCGGCCACCACGAGCAGGACGCGTGCCATCCGACCGAGCACCGGCTTGCAGTCGGGCGGCTCGGCCAGGAATTCGCTCTCCGAGGTGACGTCTCGCAGGTCTTGCATGGCATTTCCCATTAACGCATGGGACGTGCCAGCTTCGTCGCCCGCGACGTCGCAGAATCGGGCACCCGGGCGGACCTCGCTGAGCCCGGCCGTGCGGTCTGCAATCCGCTCGCTTGCCGATCGTGCAAGTTGCAAACCGGCCGCGAAAACGCGTTGCCGCCGTCACCTTGCGGTAGACTGGCTTCGTGGAAGCGCTGAGCGTCCTCATCATCGACGACGAGAAGAACATTCGGCACACCCTACGCGTGTGCTTGGAGGCGATTGGTGTCAAGGTGGGCGAGGCAGCGGGCGCCGAGGCCGCGGTCGACGCCATGGAGCGCGGGCACTACGACGTTGCGTTCCTCGACCTGAAGCTTGGCAGCGACAGCGGCCTCGACGTTATCCCGCGCCTTTTGGCCGAAAGCCCGAACCTGACCATCGTGGTTGTGACGGCCTACGGCACCATCGAAACTGCCGTCGAGGCAATACGCCGAGGCGCCTGGGACTACCTGCCCAAGCCCTTCACGCCGGCACAGATCCGGCAAGTCCTCGACCGCATCGGCAAGCAGCGCTCGCTGGTCCAACACGCCGCGGATTTGCAAAGTCAGCTGAGCGCCGAGGCGCCGGACATCTTGCTCGCCTCGGCGGCGCCGTCGGTGCGCGCGGTTTTGGACATGGTTTCTCGTTCCGCTCAGGCGGACGCGGCGGTGCTTTTTCGCGGCGAAAGCGGAACCGGCAAGGGCGTGCTTGCCCGCGCCATGCACAAGCAGAGCAAACGGCAAGCCCGACCTTTCGTGCTGGTGAATTGCCCCACCCTTTCCGAGGATCTTCTGGCCAGCGAGCTTTTCGGACACGCGAAAGGCGCGTTCACCGGCGCGGTCCGCGATCAAATGGGCCGCGTCGAGTCGGCAGAAGGCGGCACGCTTTTTCTCGACGAGATCGGTGAGATGCCGGCCAATCTGCAAGCCAAGCTGCTGCGCTTCCTGCAAGAGAAGCAGTTCGAGCGCATCGGCGAGACACGGACCCGGAACGCAGACGTGCGCGTCGTCAGCGCGACCAATCGCGACCTGGATGCCGACGTCAAGAGCGGCAAGTTCCGCGAGGACCTGCTCTACCGCATGAACGTCGTCGAGGTGAGGGTGCCAGCCTTGCGCGAGCGTGCGGAAGACATCCTGCCGCTGGCCCGGCACTTCCTCGGATTCTTTGCCCGGAGCATGGGACGGCCCGTGCCCGAGCTGTCGCCTGCCGCCGAGCGGTCCCTGGAAGGTTACGCGTGGCCGGGCAACGTGCGCGAGCTGCGCAACACCATCGAACGCGCCATGATCCTGTGGCCTTCCCCGCGCCTGGAACCGCAGGCCTTTCCCGAGCGGATCGCAGGCGCGAAAGAACGTGGTCCTTTCGTGGGCGGCGATTTCAGCCTGGATGCCATCGAGCGCGCGCACATTCTGACCGTGATGGCGCGCGCGCCATCACTCGATGGTGCCGCATCGGTTCTCGGCATCGACGCCTCGACCCTGTGGCGCAAACGCAAGCGCTACGACGAGAACAGCTGAGTGGGCGTCCAATGTGGCAAGGATCACGGCGCCTTTGGCATGAGAACGACGGGGACAGCCTGTCATGCTTGGCGGCTGGCGCGCCCACTGCTAAATGGTCAGGCCATGGAAATGCAGAGATCCGTGTCCGAGAGTGTGAAATGGGCACTGTTCGTCGCGGTGGCGGCATCGCTCAGTGGCTGTGCGAAGGACCACGCTCTTTCCCAAAGTGGCCACGACGGCAGCCCTGACCGGGCCGAGGATGCGGCAGCGCAGGCATCGTCCGGCGATGCCACAACGGACCAGAGCGCAATTCAGCAGGATCTTCCGTCACCCCTGACCGACACTCCACCGATCTTTTCCATTGATGGCGCACGACCCGACCTGTCCGAGGTGACGATGGACTTGCCGCCGCAAGATCTGCCAAGCGCCGAGCTTCCGCCCGCCGACCTCCCCGCGGCCCAGATGGACTTGCCGCCGCAAGATTCGCCAAGCGCCGAGATTCCACCCGCCGACCTGCCCGCAGCCCAGGACGTCCCGGACGCAGAGGCGGGCAACCGCTACCGCGTCGACGCCAGCCCGCCCGAGGTCTACCCAGGCGCTGAAGCCGGCACGAAGCTCTGTCCGAACCGCTTCAGCCAGAATTATATGCCGTGCTGTCCAGAGACCCCGCCCAACTGCCAGGACATGCCGAACGGCTACCCAGGCTACGAGTGCACCCCGGACTGCTCGAACGCTACCGACGAGAACTGCTGGTACTCGAGTGCCTACTGTGCCTGCGACTGTAGGGAGGGCCGCTGGTTGTGCGGGTGCTAGCGCCTTGAGTGATCCAATTCGACCGCGCCGTGCGCCGCTACCACGACACGCTCCTCAACGAGGGATGTTACACTCGGCTCCGTGAACTGCGCTGTCTCGGGCGTCGTCGCGGCCTTGGTTCTTCTGGCAGGCTGCGGCCGGACGCCGCTGCTCGAACCGGGCGAATCCGACAGGACCGACAGCGGCCCATCGACCAGCGATCCGCGCGTGCCCGTGCCCACGGCCACCCTGTCCCGGCCGCGCTTCGGGCACACGGCGACCCTTCTGCCCAGCGGCGAGGTGCTGATTGCCGGCGGCTACAACCAGATTGGCGTGCCCAACGCGACCGTCGCCCGCGCCGAGCTTTACGATTCCAAGCGAGGAACCTTCCGAGACGCGGGGATGATGGTGGTCGGACGGGGTCGGCACACGGCGACCCTGCTGCTTACCGGAGAAGTGCTCATCGTGGGCGGCGTCGGAGATCGCGGCATGATCGCGACAGCGGAGCTGTACGACCCTTCAGGCGAACAGTTCACGTCGGTTGGCCCCATGCTCTCCGGGCGCTACGGTCACCAAGCCACCCTGTTTGGCAATGGACGCGTGCTGGTCACCGGGGGCTACGGCCAGATGGACAACCAGGACCTTCGTGGGCAGGCCGAGATCTACGATCCCGCCAGCGGCGAGTTCGCCGCCACCGGCGCCATGCTGAGGGCAAGCGCCGATCACACCGCAACGCCCTTGCCCGACGGCAAAGTGCTGGTCGTGGGCGGGACTTACTCGGGCTACCTCTCCCGTGCCGAGCTTTACGACCCGGCAGGCGGCGCCTTCCTTGCCGCGGGCGACATGGCGTACGAGCGGTCCGGGCACACTGCAACGATCCTCGCCAACGGAAAGGTGCTGGTGGCCGGCGGCTGGGGCAAAGGCGGCGGTTCGACCTATAGCTATCTTGCCAGCGCCGAGCTTTTCTCCCCGGCAAGCGGAACATTCGGGGAGGCAGGCCCCCTGAACATCGGTCGGACCGGCCACAGCGCAACCCTGTTGTCCGACGGAGAAGTATTCGTCGCAGGCGGCTGGGGTGGCGATGACGAGATCCTGGCCAGCACCGAGAGCTACGTCCTGACCAGCACCTCCTTCGCGGCCTCCGCCTTCATGTCATCCCCCAGGGTGCTGCATACGGCGACTCTCCTGCCGAACGGCAAGGTCCTGATTGCCGGCGGCCGCAACAACAAGGAAGTCTTTTCCAGCGCAGAGCTTTACTGAACGAGGCAGGCTTTCCGCGGAAACGCCGTGATCGTGATCGCAGCCATGATCGCGGCCAGGATCGTGACCGTGGTAGAAGCGCTCCTCCCGCCCACCGCGAGGAGGAGAAATCCATGCGACGCAGCTCTTGGCCTCTGACCACGCTATTCCTTGCACTTCCGGCGACGCTGGCATGCGGACGGACCGGGCTTGGAGCTGCCCAGCAAGGGGCAGGCGGCATTCACGGCCCCGCCGTCACCGACACCGGGGGATCGCCCGCGAGCACCGGTGATGCCGCTGGTGCTGCCTCTGGCCCCTGCGGCGAGGCCACCTGTCTCTCCTCGCTGTTCCCGACCTGCGTGCCCGCAGGAAGGTGCACCGAGCAGGGCGCCGGAGGTCCCAGCGCGGTGGCTTTCCAGGCCTGCTATGCGAATGGAATGACCGTGAGCTACGTCGGCGGCTGGAATGGGACGAACGTGACCACCACTCTGACCGTCTCTCACCAGGGTGCCCCCTGCTACACCGTCAAGTCGACCAGCGGGACGACCGAGAGTGCTATCGACTACGTGATCTCGGGTCCGAGCGGGGATGTTGCTACCGCAGTCACGGCCGACAAGGCAGGCTCCATCTCCGTGACCTGCCAAGGTCGCCAGCCCGTCCTGGTCAACCTCGACTGCCTCAGTCCTGTGTCGACCAGCGCTGACGACTGCGACCGGGGCACCTGTCCGTAGGTAGTTCTTCGCGATCGATGCGTCGGCCTTGCGAACCACGCCTCCCGGCCGCGTCGTCTGCATGCCCATGAAGGGCTTCGTCGGCCCGCGCGTGGACGATCTCGGCGGCTGTGTGCCCGTGTGCCGACCAGTGCATCTTGTTCTGCATGCAGGTTGCGCGAGACCTGTCGAGCGCCCTCGGTGCGAACTTGTAAGAACGCCTTACAAGTTGCCGCCTCGTCGAGCTCGCCCTCCGCGTAGATTTCGCGGAGGTGCTGTGTGATGTTCTGCGGCGCGGTCTGGAACAGCTCGGCCAACCCACGACGCGTTGTCCAGCTCTTGCGCCACGACCTCGCGTGGCGTTCGATCGCGCTTCAGTCAGTCGACGAGTACGAGGGATGCGTCGGGCGCGATGGCCATCAGGTCGATGCGCCCACCGAACGGTGTGATCGGCCTATCGCTGAGCCAGAAATCCGAGCTATCTTGTAGCAGTGAGGCCCGATGGCTGAAGGTCGCGTACTACGCCAGCTTATCCGCGCGGGAGCGCAACGGGACAATGACGCCTTCCGCGAGGCTGCCCAGCGGGTCATCAGCGACGAGCGGGCGAAGAACCACCACCTGCTAGCCAACGACCTTGAGCGCATCCTCTACGGGGAGGACTCCAAAGCGCCAAGCAGCCCCAGGCGGACCTACCAGATCCCCAAGGACGGTGAGCGGGGTCTGGAGCTCCTCTCGGTCCGCGTCCCTGTCCGAGACCTCAAGGACATCGTCCTATCCGATGGCAACAAAGCAACGATGGAGGAGGTCCTTCTCGAGCAGAACCGGACCGACCTCCTATCGGGCTACGGGCTCAAGGCCATCCAGCGGCTCCTCTTCTACGGACCACCTGGATGCGGAAAGACCTCGACCGCCGAGGCGCTGGCTACGGAGCTCGGCATCGAGCTGGTGACAGTGCGGTTCGATGCCGTGGTCTCCTCGTTCCTGGGCGAGACGTCAGCGAACCTCCGCAAGGTTTTCGACTTCCTCTCGGCCGGCCGCTTTGTCGGCCTTTTTGACGAGTTCGATGCCATCGGCAAGGAGCGCGAAGATTCAGCCGAGCACGGCGAGCTTCGCCGAGTCGTCAATGCCTTTCTCCAGCTACTCGACAGCTACCGTGGTCAGAGCATTCTTATTGCCGCCACCAACCACGAGCGCCTCCTTGATCGCGCCCTCTGGCGACGCTTTGACGAGGTTCTCCTTCTCGACAAGCCGACCCCTGAGCAACTAAAGCGAATCTTCACCGCCAAGCTGCGGGGCGTTCGCCATGAGCTGCCGCTTGACGACGATGGGTTCATCGCCGGGTTCGCCGGCTTCGCGCATGCCGATGTTGAGCGCGTTCTAATACGCGCGATCAAGGCGATGATTCTCAAGGGTCGCGAGTTCTTGACCGTGGACCTGGTCTGCGACGCCCGCGCGCGGGAGGAGCATCGCAGTGTCCTGGTTAGGAGCCCGGGCAAGAACGATTAAGATCGCGCTCCACGGCGCATGGCTCAACCGCCGACCCAGTTTTGGGGTATCCTGCGCGCGGTCCCAGACCGTGTAGACGATGGAAGAAGGGAGTCGCAGAATCTTGATCGTCGCTGGCCCCAACGGCGCCGGCAAGACGACCTTCGCGCGCGAGTACCTGCCGCAAGAAGCCGGATGCCCCATCTTCATCAATGCTGACTTGATCGCCGAGGGCCTTTCGCCGTTCGCGCCAGAGCTGGTGGCTATTCGTTCGGGACGCATCATGCTGCAGATGATCCGAGACCATGCCGCGCGCGGGGATAGCTTCGCGTTCGAAACCACCCTTGCCGGCCGGAACTACGCCAGGGCGATTCCGCGTTGGCAAGGCGATGGTTACAGCGTCACACTCTTCTTCCTGTCGTTGCCCACGGTGGACCTTGCCATCTCTCGTGTCGCGGAACGAGTCCGTCAGGGAGGCCACCATGTTCCGGATGACGTCGTCCGTCGACGATATTTCGCGGGCCGTGAAAACCTCGAGACGCTCTACAAGCCCATCGTGGATGAATGGATCCTTTACGACAACTCGGGGCCACAGCCGCTCGTGCTCGACAGGGGAAGAAAGCGATGAGTGACACACTGAACAACGGGTATCCAACCACGGACATCGTGGCAACCCTAGCGGCCCTTCGGCGCGCGCGAAGACGTGCCGAGCGCATCGCCCTGGCCACCGGGACCTGCATCATCGAAGCCGTGGATGGAAAACTAGTTCGCGTACCACCGCGACCGGAGATTCCGGCCGGCGCACGGGAAGATGAGCCCAGCTGGAAGTAGCACGGACGAATTTGGGCGCGACTGTCTCGCGCGGTCCTTACTCCCACTTCTTGAAGTACGTCTTCAGCCGTTCGACGGTGTGTCGCCACTTGGGCGTGGTGGGCTGGCAGACGGTATTCTGGTTGCCGAAAAGACCGACTTCACTGAATGCCTTGTTCTCGGCGACGGTATCGAGCCACTCGACGCGGACAAAGGCCTCGATCATCTCTGGATCGGTGGCTCGCTCGCGCAGGTGCTCCGCGGTCTTGAGCACGTCCAGGCACGGGACGCCGTCGAGCTTGAACTCGCTCAAGGATTGCACCGACTCGGTCACACGGCCCACGCCGACGTAGCCTTTGCCTGGAATCTTGACCCAGACGCGGTCGCCGGGAGAAAGGGCCTTCAGCGTTTGGGTGTACCAGGCCCCGCCTCCAGCGCTGATGAAACCGTGGACATGGGCGTCTTCCCACGTGCAGTCGCCACCGAAGGACACGTAGTACTCGCCATTCCACGGC
>PMLH01000026.1 GCA_003159055.1 Myxococcales bacterium | reverse complement strand
AGTCGAGAACGCCGTCGAGGCCGTCAAGCTCGGCGCTTTCGATTACGTCGAAAAGCCCTTCGACCAAGAACAGATCCGCCAGATCGTGGCGAAGGCCTTGCGCACCCACATCCTCGCCCGGCGCGACGCCCGACCCGAAGATCCCACCGCCCGCGGCCGTTTCCGCCTGGTCGGCGAATCGACGGCGATTGCACAGGTATACCAGGTCGTCGAAAAGGTCGCAGACACGCCATCGACCGTGCTGATCACCGGCGAANNGGCGAATCGGGCACCGGCAAAGAATTGGTCGCGCGCGCGTTGCATGACAATTCGTCGCGCAATACCGGTCCCTTCATCAAGATCAACTGCGCCGCAATTCCGAAGACTTTGATGGAGTCGGAGTTGTTCGGCTACGAGAAGGGTGCGTTCACCGGCGCCGTCGGATCCAAGCCCGGGCGCTTCGAGTTAGCCCACGGTGGTAGCCTGTTTCTCGATGAAATCGGCGAAATTCCGGTCGAGATGCAGGTCAAGCTCCTGCGTGTGCTGCAAGAATCGGAATTCGAGCGGGTCGGCGGCATCAAGACAATCAAAGTCGACGTGCGCCTGATTACCGCGACCAATCGCGACCTGGCAGCTGAAATTGCATCGGGTGGCTTCCGCGACGATCTCTTCTATCGCCTCAACGTGGTGCCGATTCACCTTCCGCCTCTGCGCGAACGCCGCGAAGACATTCCGCTCTTGGTGAATCACTTCATTGCACGTTTCAACGAACGCCTGAAAAAGCAGGTCGCAGGCATCGAGCCGGAAGCCATCGAGCGCTTGGTCTCCCACCATTGGCCGGGCAATATCCGTGAGCTGGAAAACGTCATCGAGCGGACGATCTTATTCAGTGAAGGGAGCCTGATTCGCACGTCGGATCTGCCGGGCGAATTTGGCGGCACGCCACCCCAGGGACTAGCGGCTCCGGCGGCACAGGCGACCGAAGAGCGCGCACCGACAGCGGCGACCTCGAGCGGCGCTTTGCCAGCCGTGCAGAGTCCATCTGCCGCGGCGTCAAGCTCGGTTCCACAGGTCGGCGAAGAAGTGGGCTCGCTGAAAGAAGCCGTGCGAGCGGAAACTGAACGCGTCGAGCGTGAGCTCATCCAACGCGCCCTCGACGAAACCGCCGGCAACGTCACGCAAGCCGCGCGCAAGCTCCAGATTTCGCGCAAGAGCCTGCAGACCAAGATGAAAGAGTTCGGCCTGCGCGACAAGGAACAGAGCTCATAGCCGGAACCGGAGGTCGGGGGCTGAGACCGGATCCGGAGCCGGATCCGTGGCCGGATCCGGTTCCGGCCGCCGGCCTCCGGTTCCGGTGGTTGTGGTATGGTGAAGCCCATACCGTGATGAGAACTCGCACGTGGATGGTTCTTCTGGCCGGTTGCTGGGCGCTGCTCGTCGCCGAGGCCGCATCTGCCGCTGAAGCTACCCGTGTTCTTTCGGCGCGATCGATCCGGGATGTCGACTTCGATTTTTCCGTGGCTTGGTTCCACGACAACCAAACCAGCTCGGTCAAGCGCGAGTACGTCGCTCCGACCGCAGTCGGCCTCACCAAAGACGTCGTCTCTCACCATGTTCGAGATTCCCTGCAGCTTCGCGCCGATCTCGGACTTGTCCACGACCTCAGCATCTTCCTCGCCGGCTCCGTGGTCCTGGCCGACAGCCGTGGCCTCGACTTCGATCGCAGCGGCGACTGCGCTGCGAAGCCTTGCGAAGAGACGCTGATCCGCGACGGCATTGTGCCCGGCAATCAGGCAACCAGCTGGGGCCAGGACGCGGAGACCGGGCGTCCTTTCCGGCCACCGTCGAACCAGGTCTTCAGCGGGCCGAAGCGCAGCGGTTTCGAATACCTGGGCATGGGGGTTCGCTGGGCCCCCTTCAATCAAGCCCGCGACAAGACCAAGCCGACCTGGATCGTCGGGCTGGAAACCCGCCTTTCGGTGGCTGCCGACCAGCGCTTCGACCCGGCGAACCCGACCGCCAATCGCGGCGTCGGCGTCGGCTATCACCAGTTCATTCTGTCAACGATGTTCTCGCGCAAGTTCGGCGCCCATGAACCGAATATGGGGGCGTGGTTCATGGAGCCCGCGCTAACATCAAACAGCGTCTTCAAAAACCAGGGCGAAGGTTCGTATGCCTCGGCGCAGAGACGCATGGGTGGGCAACTCGGCATCGAGACAACGGTGTGGGACCAGCCCAAGTGGCGCGGGCGATTCGCGCTGGAGGCCGCCGGCTACCTGGAATACCGGCTTTCCGGGCTGGCGCAGAGCGAGCTGTGGGAGGTGCTTTCGGGCAATTCGCATTGTAGCCCCAGCACCGCCATTTCCGGCGACTGCCGCGCCGGCATCGACGTGGACAGCCACGGCGCCGCCGCACCCAATTCCGGCGTGGTGCGCAGCCCCGGCTATGGCATCGCGGGGTTCGACGCGGGATTCTCGGCGTTGGCCAGCGGCCATGCGCGGCTGCGCGGGCGTTTCGGGATGTTCTTCGACGAATCGCATTTTCTCACCGACGGGGCCTCGGGCAACCAGGTCTACGATACCCCAGGCCGGCGTTTCCGCGTCGAGGCGAGCTACGCCTGGCACATCCTGATCGACGCGATGGCTACCTTCTGACCGCAAGCACGATCTGGTAGATGTCCCGCCGCGGCCGCTGGCTTTCGGCGGCCAGCGCATCGGCCACGTCGCGCGCCGACATGCCGGTCCCGAGCAGGCTTTTCGCACGCGCGACCAGGGTGTCGTCATCGTCCGTCACTTGCTCGCCGGCAGCTGAGCCCGCCACGACCAGTGTCACTTCCCCAAGGGGACGCGTGTCTGCATAGCGCTGGGCCAGCTCGCCCAAGCTCCCTCGCACCAGCTCCTCGTGGGTCTTCGTCAGCTCGCGCGCAAGACACGCCGGTCGCTTTTCGCCGAGCACCGCGGCCAGCTCGGCCAGCGTGGTGCCTACCCGGTGCGGCGATTCGTAGAAGATCAGCGTTGACCCAAGCTGATCCAAGCGCGTGAACAGCAAACGGCGCGCGCCGGTCTTGCGCGGCGGAAACCCGGAAAAAAAGAAACTATCCGTCGGCAGCCCCGAGGCGACCAAGGCCGCCAGCAAGGCCGACGGCCCCGGAATCGGCACCACGCGCGCGCCAAGCTCGACCGCGGCGCGCACCACGCGGTACCCAGGATCGGAGACTGCCGGGGTCCCCGCCTCGGACAGCAATGCCACGTTCTTCCCGGCGCGCAGAAGCTCGCACGCTTCGTGCGCTCGTTCGGCTTCGTTGGCATCGAAACAGGAATGCGTCGGTCTGCCGATGCCGTGCGACGAGAGCAGCTTGCGCGCCTCGCGCGTGTCCTCGGCCAGCACGATATCGACGTCGCGCAGGGTCTCGACCGCTCGCGGCGACAGATCGGCTGGGTTGCCGATCGACGACGCGACCACGTACAGGGTACCGAATGCTTGCGAAGCCACGATCGCAGTGGATCGCACGGATCGGCCGAGGCGGCAAGCATCCTCGTCGGTTTCCTGACGAACTTTCCAAGAACTTCAGGTGGCGAGCGACGCGCAAGCTTGCTCTTGCTATCATGTTGGATCCAAACATGGATCTTATCGACGGTCCTAACCCGCCTGCCCCGGAGAGTACGGAGTCGTTCATGCACCGCTTCCGCAAATTGTTCGTCCTTATCGGCGCCGTCGCCCTCGCGTTGCTGCTCACCATCGAGCATCGCGGCCAGGAACTGCGCCTCGCCGCGGAGCCGTCGCTCAGCGCAGCCGTACGTTCCGACAACAGTGGCTACGAACTGTCGCAGGCGCAGATCTTCAGCAAGACGCTGTACTACGTGAACAGCCAGTACTTCGACCGTACCCGGCCCGACCCGAAGCGCATGCTGGTGGGGGCGCTCGACTTTCTACAAAGGGATGTGCCCGAAGTGCTGGTCGACCGCTTCCCGGAGCGCGAGCCGAAACAGGTGACGGTCAAGGTCAACGGCGAGCAGAAGATCTTCCCCATCGAGCGCGTGGAGTC
>PMLH01000328.1 GCA_003159055.1 Myxococcales bacterium | reverse complement strand
TCACCATCATCAACCAGAAGGCCCAGGTGCTGCAAACCGAAGCCGACGCCTGCGTGGGGGCAGAAACCAACTACGTCGGCGCGACCAAGGTTCTCGTCGAGGCCCCGCCCGGAATATCGGATAGCCCCGACCAGCCGCCGCCGGCCAACCCGCCGGTCACCGTCGTTGATCGCCCATCCGTCGCGACTCCGTATCAGCAATAGGCCTGCCCGGCTACAGCCAAACCCGACCGAAACGGACATGCGAGACTCCTCCTCTACCTAACCGGAAAGCTATGAGACTTCGGCCACTTGTGCTCGCTTTCAGTATTGCCGTCGGGGCAAGCCCGTCAGCGTGGGCGCAGATGCAGCTCACCAGCTCCGCGGGCCCTGCCCTGGAGACGCTGTCCGTTGGCGGCGGCCGGTCTCTGACCAACCGGGGCCTCGCATCCGGGCTCAAGCTTGGGGAGGGGGCGATCCTGCACGCCGGGATCTTTGCCGACATCGGCTACGACAGCAACGTCTTCTACGCCACTTCGAGCAGCGACAAGACGTCACCCGTCCTGCACGTCACCCCTCGCCTTGAGATCACGAACGCCGAGCGGGACGGGAGCATTCCGGGCGGCACCTATTACGACCTAGCCGCCTCCGTCGACTTTCGTAGGTACCTCAGCAACAGCTCGGACGTGACCGAGCAGGACGCTATCAATCCCACAGTGGGAGGCTCGGCAGAGTTCTCGTCCGGGCAGGCGGTGAGCTTTGGATTGACGGAAACCTTCAGTCGCAACCAGATGGCTCCCTACCAGGCGGGCGACCCCATCACCCGCGACGACAACATGGCCGCTGCCACCCTTAGGTTTGCGCCTGGCGGCGGTCGCCTGAAGGTGATGCTCCGCTATACCAACCTCATCGACAAGTACGAAGGCAGCTACGATTCCGGCAGCAACATGGGCAACGAGGGAGTGCTCGACATCGGCTGGCGTTGGCTGCCGAGGACGTCACTTTATGCCCAGGTCGCACAAGGAGCCATCACCTACCTCAACACCGCCTACGACGCCAACAAACGCCCGATCGACAGGTCATCCTATCCCCTGCGCACCCTGCTGGGTATCCGCGGCCTTCTGACCGAGAAGTTGGGCGTCAACATCGCTGCTGGCTACAGCAACGCATTCTATTCGGCCGGTACCACGCCGTCCGGCTTCAACGGAAACGTAGGCATCGTCACCGAGATCAACTACACCATGTCGCTGCTTTCGCGCGCCGGTATCGGCTACCACCACGACTTCATCAACTCGCCCTTTCTTGGCCAGTACTACAACATGGACGCTGTCTACGGCACCTACCAACAGGTGGTCGCGAGCCGGCTGGTGACCTATCTCTACGGTCGGTTCGAGAATCGCCGCTTTGGTACAACCATCGAGCCCGTCACCCAAACGCCGTTCAATCGAGTTGACAACTATGTCATTGCCGGTGCTGCGATCGACTACATGATTGGCAACTTCCTCATGCTGGGCGCCAGCTATTCGCTGGCCCTGAACCGGACGATCAGCGGTACGGATTCATCGCTCGGTCCAGCATTCGCTCCCCTCGACTACACCAAGCACGTCCTGCTCTTCCGCGTCGGCGCGGTCTACTAGAAGCGCCACGACCGGTGTAGACTGGTCGGCCTTGAGCGATGGCACGTCTTCGACTTTGGGCTATTGGGCTCATCCGACTGCGATTGTCGATCAGCCAGCTGACATCGGCCAGGGCACCAAGATTTGGCACTTTTGCCACGTGATGGCCGGCGCGCGCATCGGTGCTCGCTGCGTGCTCGGCCAGAACGTCTTTGTCGCCAGTCGAGCCGTCATCGGCAACAGCTGCAAGATCCAGAACAACGTCTCCCTGTACGACGACGTCATTCTGGAAGACGACGTCTTCCTGGCCCCGTCCGCGGTCTTCACCAACGTCAACAACCCGCGCGCCTTCATCGAGCGCAAACACGAGTACCGCAAGACCGTGGTTGGGCGAGGCGCCTCGGTGGGCGCCAACGCAACCGTGGTGTGCGGCCACAACGTCGGCGAATACGCCTTCGTCGGCGCGGGCGCCGTGGTCACCAAGGACGTGCCCGCCCATGCGCTGGTGACCGGCGTGCCTGCGCGCCGGTTGGGTTGGATGTGCCGCTGCGGGGTGCGGTTGCCGGCTGGCGTTCGACCCATCTGCCCAGCGTGCCGGCAGGGCTACCTGGAAATGGCGTCGGCCGACGGCAGCAAAACTCTCGCCGCCGAGGTGACACGATGAAGGTTCCTCTGCTCGACGTGAATGCGCAGAACCAGCCCTTGCGCGAGGCGATCCTAGCCGCCATGGTGCGCGTGATGGACGGCGGCCATTTCATTCTCGGCGCCGAAGTCGAGGCTCTTGAGAAGGATCTTGCCATCGCGCTGGGCGTCCGGCGTGCGGTTGGTCTGTCGTCCGGGACCGACGCCCTGTTGGTTGCGCTGATGGCACTCGGCGTGCGGCCTGCCGATGAAGTGGTCACCACGCCGTTTTCGTTCTACGCCACCGTCGGGTGCATTGCGCGCCTCGGGGCCAAGCCGGTCTTTGCGGACATCGATCCGGGAAGCTTCAATCTCGATCCCAGCGCCGCCGCCGTCGCGTGCGGGCCGAAGACGCGCGCGCTGATTCCCGTGCACCTGTTCGGCCGGCCCGCGACCCTTCCCGCCGTGCCGGTTCCGCTGGTGGAAGACGCCGCCCAGGCCATCGGCGCGTGCAAAGTCAGTGGCATCGCCAGCTGCCTCTCGTTTTTTCCGTCGAAGAACCTGGGCGCCTTTGGCGACGGCGGCGCGCTTCTGACCAACGACGAGGGCTTTGCCGACAAGGTCGCGATTCTGCGCGCCCACGGCAGCAAACCCAAGTACGTTCACCACCTGGTCGGCGGCAATTTTCGCCTCGATGCTTTGCAGGCCGCGATCCTACGCGTGAAACTGGCGCGACTGCCCGCCTGGACGCAAGCCCGCCGCAGAAATGCAGAGCGCTACCGTCACCTATTCGCGGCCGCCTCCGGAATTCCCGCCGAATTGGTGCTACCCACCGATGCGCCCGGCCACATCTACAACCAGTTCGTCATTCGTGCGCCCAAACGCGATGCCTTGCGCGGCCACCTCACCGCGGCCGGCGTCGGCACCGAAGTGTATTATCCGCTCGCCCTGCACTTGCAGCCCTGCTTTGCCGACCTTGCCTTCAAACCCGGGGCCTTCCCCCACGCCGAACGCGCCACGCAGGAAGCGTTGGCCTTGCCCATCTACGCCGAGCTGACGGAAGCGCAGCAGGCCCGCGTCGTCGAACAAATTGCCGCCTTCTATCGCCAAGGGAGCTGACATGGTTCGTGTTGCTGTCGTCGGAGCCGGTGCCTGGGGCATCAATCACGTGCGCGCCATGAGTCGCGCCAAGGATGCCGAGCTGGTGCTCGTGTGCGATACCAGCGAAGCGGCGCGCGCGCGAGCCGCTGGCATTGCGCCGAAAGCGCGCCTCGGCCAGGACCTGGGCGCGGCCCTGTCGGCCGCCGACGTCGATGCAGTGGTGCTGGCCACCCCAGCCAAAGACCACGCGGAACAAGCACGCATGGTTCTTAACGCGAACAAGCACGTGCTGGTGGAAAAGCCGATCGCGCTCGATGCTGCCGACGCGCACGCCGTAGTCTCCGCAGCAGAAACCCACAAGAAGATCCTGATGGTCGGGCACCTGATGCTGTTCCATCCCGCCGTCGAGAAACTGAAATCGATGATCGATGGCGGCGAGCTGGGCCGGGTCTTCTACATCTATGCGGTGCGCGTGAACCTGGGCCGCGTTCGCCAGGACGAAAACGCCCTGTGGAGTCTGGCGCCCCACGACGTTTCCATGATCGAGTTCCTGCTCGGCGACGAGCCGGATTCGGTCAGCGCGCGCGGCGGAATCTATCTGCAGAGCCGCATCGAAGACGTGGTGTTCGTCAATCTGCGCTTCCGCAGCGGGGTCAGCGCGCAGATCCAGGTTTCGTGGCTGGACCCGCGCAAGGAACGCCGCCTGACCATCGTCGGCTCGCAAAAGATGGTCGAGTTCGACGACGTCCATCCGGTCGAAAAGATCCGCATCTACGACAAGGGCGTGGATAGGCCCCCAAGCTTCACCGAATACGCGCAGTTCTTGTCCATCCGCAACGGCGACATCCACATCCCGCAAATCCCGATGGTCGAGCCGCTGGAACGCGAAACGCGCCATTTCCTCGACTGCATCACCCAAGGCAAGCGCCCGATCACCGACGGCCATTCTGCGCTGCGCGTGGTGCGCGTTTTGGAGGCCGCGCAAAAATCCTTGGAAAACGACGGCGCCCCGGTGAGCCTGTAAACGTTTCGCATGCCAGATCCCAAGCCACGAGGTCTTGATCTGGCGCGCTTCGAGCCGTGATGCTCTTTCTCCACAAACTCCTGCCCATCTTCGTGTTGCCGCTCGGATGGGTCGCGATTCTTCTGGCGATCGCGCTGATTCGCAAGAAGCGCTGGCCCGTGATCGTGGCGCTGGCCGTGCTGTACGTTGCAAGCCTTCCCTACGTCGGCGATCGCCTGACGGGAGCCCTGGAATCGGGCTATCCCCAGGTGCCACTCGACCAAGTGGAAAAGGCCGACGCCATCGTTCCGCTCAGCGGGATCCTCGGTCCGCCAGCCGCGCACGGCTGCCAAGGCTGCCTGCCCAATCTAGGTGACGCCAACGAGCGCCTGGAAGCTGGCATCGAGCTTTGGCAACTCAAGAAGGCGAGCTACCTGATCTTCACCGGCGGGCGCATTCCGTGGGAGAACCAGTCCGAAGTCGAGGGCGCTGCCCTAAGGCGCATCGCCGTGGCTCGTGGCGTGCCGGCGGACAAGATCCTGGTCACCGGCGAGGTCGGTCATACCGACGACGAAGCGCATGCTGTCGCGGCCATGATTCGCGAGCGAGGGTGGTCGAAGATCATCCTCGTCACCACAGCCTGGCACATGCCCCGCGCCGCGCGCCTGTTCCGCAAAGCCGGCGTCGATATCGTCCCCTTCCCCGTCGACTACCGATTCGATCCGCAAAGCCCCTTGACCATCCTCGATTTCCTACCATCCGCCCACGGATTGGCAAACACCGAGCTCGCGCTGCGTGAGATCTACGGCCACCTGTTCTATTGGTTTCGCCGGTGGTAGCTCCCTAACCCCGACGTGCGCAGCGGCTTTACGGTGGACTGCTCGGTACCGTCTAAAAGAAAGGTTATATACCGTCCAAAAGAAAGGTTTTGCACCGTCTAAAGGAAAGGTTCCAGGGCGTGTCCCCACGAGCGTTTGGGGCTGCGCTTGGCTACAGAGGCCGCCACACAGGGAGTGCCGATGGCGGCTTTCGGACCGGCGAGAATGGGCGCAAAAAAGCGCCGGGCCGTCCCGACTGGTGCGTTCAAAGACAGCCCGGCGCCACGGACAGAACCCTTTGCTGATGCCACCACGGCCGGCGTTGGAGGCTTGACTAGACTGCTACATCACATCCGATACCGCGATCCAGTATAGTAGATAACGCGCATAGATCAAGTCCGGAGCAGGATCGGAGCAGAATCGCGGCGCGGGGTTCGATTGCACCCAAGGGCGCTTTTTCGCTAGGAGCCCAAGCCCGCCGGTCGGCACAGCCCCGCCTGGCAGGTGTAGACGTCAGTCCGCGGGCAGTCGGTGACGGTGGTGCAGGGCACGAAGCAAACCGGCTCGTTGACCGCCGCGCTGCTGTCGCACACCAGGCCGTCGGCGCACGTTCCCGTCGACGTGAAGCTGCCGGTCCCGCAGAGCAGCGAGCCCATGCACGGCATGCCGGCCTTGCCACAGGTCCCGGCGGCATTGGCTTGCCAGTTGAGGCCACCATAGCTTGCGAGCGTGCAGCGGAGCCCTTTCGCTTCCGGGCCGATGACGGCCGAGCGCTGCGACGCCGGCTGCTGTCCAGCGCAAGAGCTGATCGTCAGATCGACCGCCACCGCCTGGTCAGCCGCGACGTTCACGTGCAGATCGAACGACCAGTCGAAAAGGCAGATGGCGCACGGGGCGGGCTGACAACTCGGATTGTCCACATGCAACGCCAGCGCTCCATCCGCGGCCACCGCACCGTCGCCGTTCCAAGTCGCCGCGCAGCCGGCGTCGAAGTTGAAAAGGTCGAGCTTGAGCTCGCTCGTGCTCACGCGCTCCCAAGCCACGCAGCGCAGCCCATCGAGGCCGGCCTGGTTGTCGATGACCTTCAAGCTGCGGATGCGCGCCAGCCCCTTCTTTGCAGCCGTGTCCGACTTGCAGGCGCTGCTGCTGAAGATGTTCGGCTCGACGGCGGTTTGGTCGGCACCAGCTCCCGAATCGACGGCAGAGACGGTGGCGGCAACATCGACGTCGGGATTCGTGGCGGCATCGCTGCCGGTGGCTGCGGCATCGACGTCGGGGACTCGTCCCTTGTCGCCACCGCAAGCGCCGAACGCGGCCGAGAAAAGCGCGCCGGCAAGCCAAATCCTGCTTCGCATGGAACAATGGTATGCGGCCACCCGCGCCAAGTCGAGTGACCGCAGTCATAGCGAACCGCACCGTTTGGCAAGCGCGCGCACAGCCTCGCCGTGATTCGCTTGAAGCGGCCTATGGCCAGGTCGGGACGAGTTTCGGTCAGCCGATGCGTGCTAAGCTGACCGTGTGGACGCAGCGATAACCTTCGCGGTGCTACGCGCGCTTGCCAAGCACGGCGTGCGCTTCAAGATCGTCGGCGGCGTTGCCCTCAACCTGGTCGGGTTGCCGCGCGCCACCCAGGATCTTGATATCTTCGTCGACCCGGAAGCCGAAAACATCATGCGCCTGCGCCAGGCACTGCATGACGTCTTCGACGATCCCAGCATCGACGAGATATCGGTTGACGATCTGGCGGGACCCTACCCGGCGATTCAGTACGTGCCTCCCGGCAGCGGTTTTCACATCGACATCCTGAGCCGCCTCGGGGAGGTCTTCGACTACGCCGGCATCGAAACCGAGATTCGCGACGTCGAGGGCATCGCAGTGTCTGTGGCCACGCCCCGGATGCTTTTCCGCATGAAGCGCGACACGGTTCGCATGCAGGACCGCGCGGACGCGGAACGCCTCCAGCGGCACTTTCACTGGGAGCCGTAAGGATGCCGATACGCAAGCTCCGCGGCCTGCCCGAATACGACGACGGCCTGTGGCTCGATCCCGCAGACCCGAGGTTGCTCCCAACCATCGTGGCGGTCTGGGAGCGTAGCCGTCGGCTGAGCCCTCCGTCCTTTCCGCCGGGCGTCTACAAGCATGCGTCCATCGAGGACGCAAACCGGATGACCGAGCGCTGGGAACGCGAGGCGATCGAGAGGGCGCGCGGGGCGGCGACGCCGCGGCTTCAGGTCCCCTTGCCCCGCCATGAGCCGGGGAAAGGGTGAGGGGTCCGCGCGTTCAGCCAACCCGGCCGCGGAAGTAGTCGACCGTCGCCTTCAGGCCTTGCTCCAGCGGCACCTTCGGCGTCCAGCCGCCGAGCAGCTCTTGCGCCCGCGTGATGTTCGGGTTGCGACGAACCGGATCGTCCTTGGGCAGGGGCGCGTGCACCACACCCGCGCGCGAGCCGACCAGGTCGCATACCATTGTCGCCAGCTCGAGCATCGAGGTCTCGCGCGGGTTGCCGAGGTTGACCGGGTCGCAGCCATGCGGACTGGCCATCAAGCGCAGGAAACCTTCGACCAGGTCCGAGACGTAGCAGAACGAGCGCGTCTGCTTGCCGTCGCCAAACACCGTGAGCGGCTGACCCGCCAGCGCCTGCACGATGAAGTTCGAAACCACGCGCCCATCGTTCTCGTGCATGCGCGGCCCATAGGTGTTGAAGATGCGCGCGATGCGCACGTCGACCTCGTACTGGCGCGCGTAGCTGACCGCCAGCGCCTCCGCGCAGCGCTTGCCCTCGTCGTAGCAGGCGCGTGGCCCGATCGGGTTCACGTGGCCCCAGTAGCTTTCGCGTTGCGGGTGCTCGGCCGGATCGCCATATACCTCCGAGGTGGACGCGATCATGATGCGCGCACCCGCCTCGCGTGCGACCTCGAGCAGGTTCAGCGTGCCCTGCAGCGCGGTCCGGATGGTGCGCACCGGGTTGCGCTGGTAATGCACCGGCGACGCAGGGCAAGCCAGGTGGAAGATCTGGTCGACCTCCATGGTAAGTGGCTGTTCGACGTCGTGCCGAAACAGCTCGAAGCGCGGGTGGGCGAGCAAGTGCTCGACGTTCGCGCGCCGGCCGGTGAAGAAGTTGTCGAGGCAGACCACCTCGTGCCCTTCGGCAATCAGCCGCTCGCAAAGGTGCGAGCCAAGAAAACCGGCGCCGCCGGTGACGAG
>PMLH01000319.1 GCA_003159055.1 Myxococcales bacterium | reverse complement strand
GCCGTCCTTCCAGCTTTGATCCCACTGATCCAGGCGGTCGATCACGACCAGTGGGCGTCGCGGATTGCCGTCGAGCAACTGCTTGATGTTCCATCCTCGTCGACCGTAGAACCCTTGCGGCACGAACAGATCCGGATACAGGCGTCGCTTGCGTTCGATGTACCACGGGATGCCGAGCAGCTCGCGGTCGAGGTGGATGGTGTCGGGACGGAGCTTCTCGACCTCGCGGAAATAGAAGACTGAACCGGTCAGGTGGTCGCCCATCGTAATCACGATCGCGTTCCGCGGCAGCGAGTCGAAGGCCGTGGTCACGAAGTCGGAGAAAACCGTATTGTGCCGTTGATTGGCGTGGCCTACGTGAGCCGCGATGCCGATGACAAAAAGCAGGCCGGCCGCGAGATGGCCAAGGTAGGCACGACGCAAAACCGCGGGCCAGCGGTCGCCCGCCACCTGCATCAGCCGCGCAAACCCGAGCCCCGTCGCGATGGCCAGCATGCAGTCTGACTGGATGAAGAATCGCGCCAGCACTGACAGATAGAGGCCTTGCGACGTCGAAAGATTCGAAAGCGCGCCGAAGCTGAACACGTAGAAGCCAAGCACACCTCCCAGAACCCAGCCAAGGCTTCGCTCGCGCTTGTCCTTGAGAGCGGCCCAGAGGCCAAGCAGCGCCAGGGGAAGCCCAATCCACAGCAAACGAACCGTGGCCAGGGCACCCATGTGCCAGAGAGTCGGAAAGAAGGTGCCTTCCTCGACAAAGGCGCTGTCCTTGGCAGCCTTGCCCATGCTGAAGGTCCCGTAGTTGCGGCGGAGAATGTGGCCGATAAGGCTGTCGAACGTGCTGAGGTCGCCCCATGAAACCGCGGCCGATGAGATGGACGCGAATCGCAGATAGGCATACGGCGCCAGGCCGAGCAGGCCGAGTACGACAGCCAGGGCGAGGCCGCGCGCGCCAAGCTTCTGCCTGGCCACCCAAAGCGAGCGCAGACACAGCGGCGCCCCGACGAACACAAAGGTGTGGTGGTTGCACATGGCAAGGCCACTCGCAAACGCCAAACCCCAGACCAGGTTGCGCTTGCGGGTGCGTTCGACGCCGAGCCAGAGGAGAAAGGCGAGCGCAACAAACAGGGCGTTCAGCCCGAACACCTCGGCCGAGGTTGCGTGCAGCCAAATCTCCGAGCTGGTCCCGAACAGCGCTGCAGCGACCAGGGCCGCGGCCGTCTGCCGGGTCCACAGCAACACGACCGCACACACAAGCCCGCCCGCGGCCGCAGTCGACGCGGCGGACAGCAGATTCACCCGCCAGGCCGGCGTGTGGCCGAGCGGAAGCGCATTGAACAACCGGGCCAGCAAGGCGAACAGCGGATAGCCCGGCGGATGCGGAACCCCACCGGTGAGCGCCGAAGCGGTAAGCTCGCCACAATCGCCCCCCACCACGGACGGCGCGAGCGTCGCCACGTAGAGCGCAAGCAATGCAGCGAACGCGAACAGCGGCCAAGCCCAATCACGCCGCCGAAAGAATGGCGCTCCGTCGCTTGCGGCGAGCAAGTCGACGTCCGGGCTCGCCTGCGCGCTTTCCTTGGTCCGAGACCGCGGCACCCTGGCTTTGCGTTTGCCCATGACTAGTTCGCGGAAAAGACTCGGCTGCCAAGCCGTTCCGCCAACTCGCGCGGCGTCACCCCTTCGTGGTTGGCAAGGTCATCGCGCGCGCCGCCCTCGAGAAGCAGACGCGCAATCTCGTCACGGTCGCGCGCCGATTGGATGGCGCGGTGGAGAACCGAATTGCCGTCCTCGTCGACCGCGTTGGGATCGGCCCCGCGACCGAGCAGGATTCGCGCAATCTCGGGCAGGTGCTCCTGGGCGGCAAAGTGCAGGGGTGTGAACCCGTGGCTGTCTTTGGCGTTGAGGTCAGCGCCCGACTCGATGAGCAGCCCAACCAGTCCCACGCTGCTGCCCAGGACCGCTTGGTGAAGCGGCGTGCGCAGGTCTTCGTCACGCACGTCTGGATTGGCCCCGCGGCCAAGCAGCTCGCGCACTTTCACGAAATCACACACGAATGCGGCCTGCGCAAGCTGCGCATCCAGGTCATCTTGCTGAGCTTTTTCCACTTGGCCACTTTTATCAGGATGTTCGGGCTGCCACCACCTCTTGACGGCTACCTTGTTGCAGGTCGTTCCATGGTCCGGTGCAGATAGTCTAGGATGTGCCTCGATGACCATCTTCGTCGCCATGGCCGTTGCCTTCGTCCTGGGCTCGTTTCCCACCGGCGTGGTGGTGGCGCGCTCGAAAGGCATCGACCTGCGCAAGGTGGGCAGCGGAAACATCGGCGCGACGAACGTCGGGCGCGCGCTTGGCAAAGGCTGGGCGATCTTCGTGCTTGTGGTCGATGCCGCCAAAGGAGCGTTGCCTGTGCTCTTAACTCAGCATCTGTTCGCCGATCCATGGCTGCCCGCCCTGACCGGGCTTGCGGCGGTGTTCGGTCAAGCTTTCTCGATCTTCCTGCGTGGCCGCGGCGGCAAGGGCGTCGCCACGTCGCTCGGTGCCGGCCTCGCCCTCGCACCACTCGCAACCCTCTCTTGTCTCGGCGTTTTCCTAGTCGTGTTCGCCGCGTTTCGCATCGTCTCCGTCGGTTCCCTGGCAGCCATGGCGGCCTTCCCGTTCTTCCTGTGGCTCTTCCACCTCGGCACCGCACCCAGGTTCGCGTTCGGCATCGTCATCGCCGCGCTGGTCACCCTCCGCCACAAGGACAACCTGAAACGGCTGATCGACAGGCAAGAGCACCGGGTCTAGCGGCTGGCCTCTCCAGCATTGCGAAGGGCCGACGACAATGGCAGTGTGCTGCGCATGCCAATTCCCAGCGAATTTTCCAACGTCACAGCGGTTGCCAAGGCCAACATCTACTTTGGCGGCAAGGTCATTAGCCACACCGTCAAGCTCCCCGACGGGTCGAAGAAGACCCTTGGCCTCATTTACGCCGGCGAATACCACTTCGGCACCGACGCCCCCGAGACCATGGAAATGGTCGCCGGCTCGTGCCGCGTGAAGCTCGACGGCAGCAACGCCTGGCAGGACTACCCTGCCGGCACCTTTTTCAAAGTCCCGGGCAAGAGTGGTTTCACCATCGCCGTCCCCGCCGAGATCGCCGAGTACATCTGCAGTTTCGGCTAATGCACGGGCGGCGCTGGCTTCATGCCGGCGTCGCGCAGCAGCTTCTGGTCGGCTTCCGCGTCGGGATTGCCGGTGACCAGCAGCTTTTCGCCGAAGAAGAAGGAATTCGCGCCAGCGAGAAAACAGAGCACCTGCGCCTCGCGCGACATCGCCGTGCGCCCAGCAGACAATCGCACCTGGGTCTTCGGCATCAAAATCCGGGCGGTGGCAATCATGCGAACCATCGCCAGCGGATCGACGGGCGGCTGCTCGGCAAGCGGCGTCCCCGGCACCGGAACCAGCGCATTGATGGGCACACTCTCCGGCGGCGGCTCCAGGTTCGCCAGCGTGGCGAGCATCGCACAGCGGTCGTCGATCGATTCGCCCATGCCCACGATGCCGCCGCTGCAGATCTTGATGCCCGCCTTGCGGACTCGTGCCAGCGTTGCCAGGCGATCGTCGTAGCTGCGGGTGGTGATGATGGATCCGTAGAACTCACGAGAGGTGTCGACGTTGTGGTTGTAGACCGTGAGCCCCACCTCCGCCAGCCGCATGGCCTGCTCGTCGGTGAGCATGCCGAGCGTGATACACGCTTCCATGCCCAACCCCCGCACCCCACGCACCATCGCGAGGATGTTCTCGAAGGCTTCGCCGTTCTGCGCGTTTCGGCCCGCGCTGCCCATGCAGAAGCGCGTGGCGCCAGCGGACTGCGCTCGCCTGGCTGCGTTCACCACCTGGTCAGCCGACAGCATCTTCTCGCGGCCAACGCCCGTGTCGTAGTGGCTCGACTGCGGACAATACGCGCAGTCCTCGGGGCAGCCTCCGGTCTTCACCGAGAGCAAGGAACACAGCTGGACCTCGTTCGGCCTGTGGTGCTCGCGATGCACCTCTTGCGCGCGAAATACGAGATCAGGAAGCGGGAGATCGTGGATCGCCCGCACATCGGGGACGCTGAACTTGGGCACGGCCTTGTATTAGTTTATTTTTCTGAGCACGACCAGCACGCGCAACGTCAGTCCAATCGCCTCGGCCACGTCTTTCGCGTCTTTCGTCTTGGCGCTCGGCTTGGCTGGCGAGCGGGACAGGGCGCTTTCACCCTTGACCGGCACGCCTGGATACCACAAGCCGTCCTTCGACTGGCGCGAGCGCAAGTATGCCTCAGCCGTGCGCACGCCCGAGTTTTCTTTGCCGAGCCCGATGCTGGTGATGGTGTCGAGCGCGTCGAGAACGTCGGTATAAAAGCGCGGTTCACTCAGCATTTCCCAGTACGCCGGGGCTTTGCGATCTTCGTAACGATCGGGTTGCAGAAATCGCGTGGCCAGGAGCTCGGCGGCGCGACGAGCCTCGCGCGAGGTACGTCGTTCTTTCGACGAGGCAAATGCGCGCAACACCAAGCCGGTGATGAGGTGGCTCGACGGACGTGCGGCGGAATCGGTGCGTACACCTCGCCAGGCCCAGCCGCCGTCGTCTTGGCGCAAGGAAAGCAGGAAACGAAATCCCTTTTCGACCCGTTCGTCGCTTTCGAAACCGGCTCGGCACAGCGCCGACAGCGCCCAGCCGTGGAAGTGCAGGGCGACGACAGGGCCGCGCCCTTTCGTGCTTTCACCGAGGGCCAGGTCGCCAATCCCGCCGTCGCCTTCTTGCGAACCAAGGATGAACTCGGCGATCTTGCCGAGTTGATCGGCCACCTTGCTGTCACCCTCGACACGCAAGCCTAGGTCGGCCAAGCGATCCAAGGCCCGAAGGGTGGCGAGACACTTGGAAAACTCCGGGCCACCAAGCTCCTTGTCGGGGGCTTTCGGCGCATAGCTGCCATCCTTTTCGATCTTGCGAAGCAGGGCCTTGACCTCCGGGTAACCCGCAATCTCGTCTGCGCTCGGGGCTTCGCTGTCGTCGATGAGATCCCGACGCACGCGGGCGAGGACACTGGGCGTGCCTTCGCGCAGAAGGCGCGGGATCGGATCGCTCGCGAGGCGGGCGCGCCAACCAGACAGGGCTCGCGGTGGAGGTTGGGCCGGAGAAGGCGGCGAGGGAGCGAACAAATTCGGGCGATTCATGTCGGCTGCCAAGATAGACGCATTATATAGACTCAAGGCCCTCTCGTCCGGAGTTCTTGCCTCCGCACCTGCCGCATGTCGTCCAGACCGGCCTAAGTCCAGGCGAATTTGCGCAAGTTACACCGGACGCCGCATTGCACCGCACGGGGTGAAGCAAGTTGGTCTGGCAAGCCTTCGGAGCTAAGGGTACAACAAGGGACACTGGAAAATGCCTGTTTGGTTGGGGCCGAGCAATGGACGATAGCGAACGACCGTCAAAACGAGACGCCTTCCTTGCACTGCTTCGAGCGGGCTGGGCTTCGCTGCATTTTGATGCTCGAAGTCCCGGCGTAGTTGTACCGGCGCCGTTCTCGTCGCACGCGCACCTGGTGCTTCAATACGGCCGGAGCATGCCGATCCCGATCACCGATCTCGAAGTCACCGACGCTGGCATCAGCGCAACCCTTTCGTTCTCGCGCATTCCTCACCGTACCTATGTGCCCTGGTCTGCGGTGTACGCCGTAACCTGCACCAATGGTTGCGGGGTTCTGTACGCCGAGGACATTCCCGCCGATGTCGCGGTCGCCACACCGATCGATACGGGAATGGTGGAATTGGAGGTCGGGCAGAAGTCTCGGAAATCCGGCGGCTATTCCATCCGAGACGAAGAACCGTGGCTGCGGGCGGTGCCCCCCGAAGAGGCGTTCGCAGCAACCGACGTGCCGATCCACCTGCACTCCCGGCGCCGTCGGCCCCAGCTGCGCGTGGTCAAGTAGGCACTAATCACTGCAAGGATCTTCATCCCTCCCTCGCACGTCGGACATGCCAGCAGGGATCAGTGCGGAAGCACTTGGATGGTGATCTCCTTCTGGCCCGCCAGAATCCGCGACCCGGGGAAAGGGATTTGTCTGACCATGTGCACTGCTTCTGCCCGTCGCGACTGGCTGGCAGGTCGCAAGGTATCCAGCGCGGAAGGCGGCAGATTGCGGAGCAGCCTTCCGTGCACCGAGGCGCCGTCATCCTTGGTCGCAAGGCTGACGACCAAGGTGGTTGCCGGAAAGTAACTGCGCAGGTTCTGGACGAATCCCGCCAGGTCTTCGGCGCGCGGCATTTCCGGTTTCACCTGGGCCCCTGCCGCCACTTCGATCTTCACCGCCTTGCCGGCGAGAGAGCGCGGAATCTCGATGGCCACGGTTTCCACGACTTCGGGCCCGCCATAGGGCCGCAAGGTCACCTGCAACGGCAACTCGGCGCCGGCTCGCACCTTTTCCCGCGACGAAGCCAGGGCCACGATGTCGGCAGTGCCGGTGCGAAATTCCACCCGCGCTACGACTTCGATCTTCTCGACGATGGCAGGCGCGAAGGGATTGCCGACGAGGTCGGTGAGCGCGCGCATCCCGTGCGACATCGCCAGCACGCGCGGCGCGAGGGTCTCATTGGAAAAGACCTGGTCAGCGAGCTCGACGGGAGCGAAACCGCGCACCCATAGCCGCGTGGTCACGTCCGCCACCATGTCGGTCACGTCGGGGATGGTCTCGGACAGCGCGGTCGAAATCGCCATGGTGGAAAGCAGGGGCAGAAGTCTACGATGACGCGCGATCTCAACCGAGAAGGGCGCCTTGTCCTTGCCCTGGCTGGTCACGCGAACCTCGACCGGCACCTTGCTAGCCAGTTCGCCGAGCACACCCACCACGCCATTCTTGCCGTCGTCCGTGATGGTGCCAATTTCGGCAATGGGTGACGACACCTTGAGCGACGACGAGAGGCTGGGAATGATGGCGTGGATTTCCCCGAGCACCATGGGCAGCTTCACGGCCCCGATTCCGAACATCGGGTGACCGAACGCGAACACCTGTTTTCCGTCGACATAGGTCAGGGTGCCCATGGCGGTCGTCGACATGTCGCCCTGGACAAGTGCGACCCCCACGGCCGATCCTGGAACCGGCGACGGAACGATTTTGGCGTCGGTTTTTCTTCCGCTGCCCCCAGCGCGCACTGGATGAAGACCAAAGCCTCGCAACTCCTCGTCGAGGTAGGCGAGCGATGCATCGGAAGCACCCGACACGGAGAGGGGTATCGCGACGGGTTGCAAGCGGGGCGATGATTCGGCGTTCGGCTCTGGCATGGGCAGTTTGGCGCCCGCCTGGTATGGATCCTCCGGCCGATCCGGACGGTCCCGTTCCGCCAACATGGCTTCGATGGGCGTCACCCCCGCCAAAGGTTCTTTCGCGAACGACCACCCGTAGGCGATGGCGCCCATCAGTTTGCCGTCGACGTAGACCGGGCTGCCGCTCATTCCCGCCGCAATGCCCGAGGATTCCAGCTGTGGATCGTCAGCACGCACCAGGATAATGTCCTGCTTGGGCAGGAAGTTGCGCAGGATGGACACCACGCGCAACTTGAACGATTCCGGTGCGGTACCCTGAAATACCGTGCGCGCCTCGCCGACCATACCAGGCCGCACTTGGGCGAGGGGCAGGATCGGCGCCGCAACGCCCAGGCCCTGTGCCATCGCGCCCGTGGGCGCCAGCAGCGCTAGTACGCCGAGCGCCAACCACGAACTGCACGACCTCGGTTTCACGGTGGCCAAGCGTAGGAACCCACGCGTGATCTGTCAAACCGTAGCGTCATCGGAAGCAGCTTGCCCTTGACGACGGCCCGGCTGGGTACAAGGATCCCACCGGCCCATGGTCACCTCCGATACGTTTGTTGCCGACATAGAATTCAAGAACCAAGAATCGTTTCGTGGGCTCTTGGCATCTGGCTATCTGCCCGCCTTGGCGGCCGATGGCGCCACCCTAGCGGACATGCTGCGGCTGGAGTCGAAGCTTGCCATCGAATCACTTGAGGCCGCGGCCATCTGGATCGTCGACAGCGAATCGCTGGAGATGAAAATCCTGCTTGGCACCCAATGCGGTGCGTACGCCCGTCAGTTCCATCAATTGCAGGACCGACTTTCTGCGCTCGGCCTTGCGCCGGGATCCTACGATCCACGTCAGGGCGGCTATTCCAAGCTGTTCGCATTCTTGCGATCCATGCAAACCAGCGAGGAGCGCGCGGCAGCGGGCCTTTTGACGTTGGGAGGCGCCGCCGTCGCGCGGCTTGAAGCCTTGCTTTCGGTCTGCGAAGCGAAGGGCGACGCGGACACTGCGACCCTGATTCGTTCCGATCTGCTGCCCGACGAGCGGCGCCGCGTGGACCAAGGTCGGGACAAGCTGGTCTTCCTTACCACCGCCGAGGACAGCCAGGCGCGTGCGCGCCGGGCCATCTACAAGACCGTCGAGCTTCTGGGCGAAATCTTCGAGCCTGGGGCGCTCCGGCGCGCGTTCGGCCGTGGCACCCGCAAATAGCGACGCCGGAACCGGTAGCCGAAGCCGGAACCGGTAGCCGGCCACGGAACCGGATCCGGCCATCGGCCGCCGGCCGCCGGCAACCGGCCGTAAGGGCTACTTCTCGACGTCGCAGATCACCACGGTGATGTTGTCACGACCGCCGCGTTCATTGGCGAGCTCGACGAGGCGATTGGTCGCGGCTTCGCGGTCGCCCGTGAGCAAGGCATCGAGCTCGCCTTCGAGCAGATACCCGTGCAGGCCATCCGAGCAAAGCATGAAGCGATCGCCGATTTCGATTTCCAGGTCGAAGGTGTCGACTTCCACGTAGTCCTGGTGCCCCACCGCACGCGTGATGACGTTCTTGCCAGGAGAATTGGCCGCCTCTTCGGCAGTGATGAGGCCGAGCTTGAGGCGAAAATTGACCAAGGTGTGATCCTCGGTGAGCTGCGAGGTCTTTCCGCCGCGGGTGAGATACACACGGCTGTCGCCGACCTGGGCGATAAACGCGGTTCCGGCGCTGATGAGCAGCGAGGACAGGGTGCTCGACATGCCCCGCTGGCGCGGGTCCTGCTGACCCATGCCGAACACCATGTAGCAGGCCGACTGAACCGCGTTTTCGAGCAGCCGACGAACCAAGCCGGAATTCTCTGCGCTGGGGTCCGCCACGTGCGCATTCAAGGTCTTGCGCCAGCGCTTCACCCAAGAATGGACCAGCTCGACCGACTCCGCGCTCGCAACTTCGCCCTTGGCATTTCCACCCACGCCGTCTGCTACGATGTAGAGGGAAAGCTCATCATCGAAGAGCAAGCTGTCCTCGTTGTGTGGCCGCCGCCGGCCCACATCCGACTTCCCAAACGAGAGAGTTCGCATGCGATTCAATTCATGGTACTACGAAATCCGGGACCCCGACAGGGAGCGAGGTACTTTTGACCACCAAGCGTGATACAATAGGCATCTAATGCCTGCGGAGGGAAAGGAGGCCACGTTTCCCTCGCAATTCGGGCGCTATACCCTGGTGCAGCGTCTGGCGACGGGGGGCATGGCAGAGGTCTTCAGGGCGAAGATCATCTCGGCCCATGGCTTCGAGAAGCTGCTAGTCATCAAGCGCATTCTGCCCAACCTTGCAGCGGACAAGACCTTCGTCTCGATGTTCATCGACGAAGCCAAACTGACTGCGCAGCTCATTCACCCCAAGATCGTGCAGGTGACGGACTTCGGGGAAGAGGGTGGGCAGTATTTCATCGCGCTGGAATTCGTGGACGGCTTCGATGGGCTGGCCTTGCTTCGATCGGCCGCGCAAAGGCACGTCAAGGTCCCGGTTCCGATCTGCATGTTCATCGCGTCGGAGGTTCTCGATGCGCTCGACTATGCGCACAACGCGAAGGATGTCGAAGGCAAGCCCATGCACCTCGTCCATCGCGACATCTCGCCGTCGAATGTGTTCATCGCCCGCCGCGGTGACGTCAAGCTGGGCGATTTTGGTATCGCGCATGCGCAGGAGCGGGAATCGAAGACGCAGGCCGGAACGCTCAAGGGCAAGTATGGCTATATGTCGCCCGAGCAGGTCACCGGGGGTGATCTCGACGGGCGCAGTGACATTTTTGCAGTCGGGATCGTGCTGGCCGAAATGCTGATGGGCAAGCGCCTGTTCACCGCGCCCAACGACCTCGACGTTCTGCTCATGGTGCGCGACGGGCGACTGGAACGCTGGGACAAGTACGGACAGGAGGTCCCGAAGCCCCTCGATGCCATCGTACGCAAGTCGCTGTCGAAGAACTTGGACCAGCGCTATCAAAGCGCCGCCGAGTTCCGCAGTGCGCTCGAGGACTTGCAGTTCAGGTTCGGCATGCGGGTTGGGCCGGCGGACGTCGGCCTGCTTGCTTCCGATCTGTTCGACTCCAGTCCAGACGCGCTTGATCGCCTCAAGGAGCACAGCCGGAAATGGGAGATTCGGCCGCAACCGGGCACGTCGACGCCGCCGCCGCTTCCACCCCGAGTGAAGGCCACGCCGGACACTGAGCTTCGTGCTCCCGCACGCGGGCCCGCAAGCGATCCCGTCTCCAACGTGGTTGGCAGCGCGCTCGACGATGCCTTCGCGGGTTCGATCTCGCTGGTTGGGCTCGACCAGTACGAAACGCCCGCCTCCGCCCAATCCTTCGCGCGAGCGAAGTCAGACCCCAGCAGTGCGTCCATCGCTCGACCGCGCGGATCGGGGACTGGTGGTTCGTCCGGAGCGGCTCGCCGACCGGTCACGCAGAATGCCGGGTTGCCGGTTTTTCCTGGCCCAGGCGCCAAGACGCCACAGGAGATGGCCAGCATCGACGCGGGTGCCGCTCCGGAAGCCGCCGAATCCTTGGCGGTTCCGCCGCCGATGCCGGGCGCGGTTTCGGACAACAGCGGCGAGCTTTCCTTGATTTCCCCGCTGCGTGCGATCGCGGATCTGGCTGTGGCTGCAGACACCGGCCTTCTCCGCTTCGTCAAGGGCGTGGACATCAAGGACGTGTACCTCGTGCGAGGCGCGCCGGAATCGGTCAATTCCAACATGAGTGGCGACCGTTTTGGCGAGTACCTGGTCACGCGGGGATTCCTCCGTTCGGCGGATCTGGAACGCGCGCTGGCTGAGATGCCGCGCTTCGGCGGCAAGTTCGGCGAGTCGCTGGTGGGGCTCGGCTTCATGCGTCCGCTCGACGTTTTTCGGCTGCTTTCGCAGCACGTACGTGAGCGCGTGATGGAGCTTTTCACCTGGAGCGAGGGCGGATTCGCCTACTTCCGCGGCCTGCGCAATCCCACCGAAGCCTTTCCGCTCGGCCTTAGCAGTTTCGAAATCTTAGGCGCAGGCGTGGTAGCGCTCAGCTACGATTTCCTTGCCCTGCACTTCGAGCCGCTGCTGGATTTCCATCCGCGCGCGATGCCCAACCCGCGCATCAGCCCGGAAGGATTCCGCCTGGGCCCAACCCCGCGCGAGGTGCTGGGCCTGCTCGACGGGAACTTGACCTTGCGCGGTTGGTCGGAACGCTTCGGCTCGGCCGAGGAGCTGCTCACGTTCTATCGCACGGTCTATCTGCTGGTGGAATGCAGCATGGCGCAGTTTGAGTAACCAGCTTCAACCTCGCCCTACGGCCCACGCCGGCAGCGGGGCTTCGATGCGCAAGGGCTTGCCCGTCGTCGGGTGCACAAGCGAGACTGCCCAAGCGTGCAGATGCAAATCCTCGCTGCTTGTGCCATCACCGTAGGTCGCGTCGCCCAGCACCGGAATTCCGAGGTACGCGAGGTGCGCGCGCACTTGATGAGCACGTCCGTGCGAAAGGCGCGCCTCGACCAGGCCGCCGCTCGCGCGCGCCTCGACCAAGGTGATCTCAGTTCGCGCTGGCAAGGGCTGCCGTCCAGAATCGAGTCTTACCTTGCCGCCCCGTCGGCCCTGCCGCCCAATCGGACAGCTGACCACGAAGCTCGCCTGCCGGGGTCCCGGCACGATGAATTCCTTCGTGACCGCGTCGGTTTCGGGAAAACGTCCCGCGGTTTGCGCAAGGTAGATCTTCTCACAAGCCGGGCCTGACAAGGCCTCGCGTAAACGATGCCAAACCTCGCGGCAGCGCGCGGCGAGAATCACGCCCGAGGTGCCGACGTCGAGGCGATGGCCGAGGCCCCCCTCGCGCGGGTCGGGCGAAGCGGCGGCACATTCCGGAAACTGCGCAACGATGGCGCTGGCAACCGTTGCGCCTTCCCCTGCGTGAAGTGGGTGCGACGGAATGCCCGACGGTTTGTCGACCGCCACCAGGGCGTCGTCGGCGTAGAGCAATGGAAGCACCAACTCGGGGGTTGCTTCGAGGACAGCCTCGGCGGCCGGTCTCTCGCCGAGATCCACCCGCTGACCTGCTTCGAGGTGGTGGCCTTTCTTCGCCACTTTTCCGTCCACGTGCACCACACCGGCAGCCACGGCGCGACGGGCGGCGGCGGAACTTGGGGCCAGGTGGTGCCTGCAGAGAAAACTGTCGACACGCAGCCCGGCTTCGCTCGGCTCGACCAGCAGAGAGAGTGCGGCCTGGGAGTCTCCCGACGAGGCAGCCAAGGCTGTTACCGCTTGCCGCCGCTCGGCTTCTGTTTGCCAGACGATGGCGTAGCCGACGACTTGCCGTTGCTCTTGCCGCTTGCGATCGCCTTTCCGTTCTGCGGTCTTCCCTTGCTCTGGCCTGGCGATGTGTTCGTGCCGGAAGACGCCTTGCCATTCTTTGGCGCCACTTCCTTCATGGCCAGGACGGGTTTCTTGACCGGCGGATTTCCGGTTACCTTCGAGGTGATTTCCTTCGGCAGTTCCGGGGTCGGCGAATACACGACCACCTTTTGCCCTTCGCCGAGCTCGGACACCGCCGAAAGGCGGTTGATCCGGGCCAAATCACCCGGTGAAAGGCCGTAGCGTTTGGCGATCTTCGCCAGGGTATCGCCGGCTCGTGCCGAATAGAACAGCCGTGTCTTGCCCCGACGCGCGGCTTCCAGCTCGAGGAATTCCTCGGATCCGAGGGTGACCACGCGAATCTTGTCCGGGTCGAGCAACATCACGCCGTCTCGGTCGAAACCCTCGCGCACGAAGAGTTGCAAGATCAGCTTGGGCTGCAGCTTGGCGTCGGGATCGACGTTGTTCCATTCGACGATGTTCTCGGGTGTGACGTCAAAGACTTGCGCGATGTCGGCCAGAGTGTCACCGTCGCGGGTGCGATAGAAAACGCGCTCGCGGCCCTGATAGGCAAAGGCACGGTCGGGGACCGCCACCAAGATGGTGTCGTCGGCTTCGTCTCCACTCGGGGCGGCGGCCGACGGCGCCGAGCGCGCGGGAACCAGGATGGTCATCCCGCCACGCAAATCGGAGGTATCCGTGACGCTGTTGATACGCTTGAGCTCGCGCACCGAACTGCTACGCGCCTTGGCCACGTCTTCCAAGGTTTCCCCAAATCGAAGCACCACTGCTTGCAAGCGCTCACCACCCACGCGCAGGTCGCTGGCGGCCTTGACAAACAGACTCGCGGAGCCGATGGGAACGCGCAGGGTGACCGAAGCGCGGTCGGGCGGAACACGACCCCGGATGTATTCGGGATTCAGATCTTCGATAACGTCCAGTTTCGTTCCCGCTGCGCGCGCCAGGGCCGCAAACGACATCCCCGACGGAACCTCGACCCGGTCGAATTCCCACGGCGGATCCTGAGCGACCTCGGCAAACCCGAAGGTCTTCAAGTTGTGTCCGACCAGCGCAGCCGCCAGGATCTTCGGCACGTACAGCGTGGTTTCCCAGGGCAGCCCTGCCTCGTGCCGGGCCAGCTCCCAGAAATCGTTGGTGTTGAACCGCGCGATCGAACGCAAGATGGCGCCGTAGCCGGCGTTGTACGCGGCGAACGCCAGTGGCCACGACCCGAAGCGAACATAGAGATCCTTGAGAAGGCGAGCCGCAGCCTCGGCGGCACGCTCCGGATCCCGGCGCGCGTCCACCCAATGACTGACCTCAAGCCCGTACGCACGCGCAGCACCTGGGATGAATTGCCAGACGCCGCCTGCGCTCCTGTTCGAGGTCGCACCAGGATCGAAGCCGCTCTCTACCATCGCGAGGTAGATAAGATCCTTGGGCAGTCCTTGTTCTTCCAGGCGGCGCTCGATGACGGCTCGGTAGCGCCCCATCCTGCGGGACCAGGACACCATGATGGCGCGGCCCTTGGGATCGTCCTTGAAGAATTCCAGGTACCGGATGACCTGTGGCTCCCAGCGAATCGGCAGGTCGGGCAGGGTCAACTGTCGCAACCATTCCTGGCTGGGCTTTGCGGCCGGCGGCGCGCTTCGGCGTTCTGGGCTACGCAGCTCGCGAGGAATGTCGCCCGTGCCGCCCCAGCGTCCCTGGAGACCCGGCGGCAGCGGCGTGGGCGCATCGTCGGCGTCAGTCGCGTTGGGAAAGAAACCGCCATTTTGAGGGAAGGCCCGCTCCTCGAAGCGGCGCAGGGCGCGCAACTCTGGCGTTTCCGAGGTGTCGGATTCTTCAAGCGCCACGCCTCGCACCGCCTTGCGTTCAGCGAAGCTCTCCTTGGTGAGCGGCACGGCTGAGGAAGGCAAGGAACGCGCTCCGCCTTGTGACGCAAGCGAGTCGCGCGCTTGCGCAGCCCTTGCCATGCCGGCGAAGGCGACGACGGTCAGAGCAGCGCGATAGGCGGGCCGCATGGGCCGGATCGTAGCGGAAGACGCGCAGTCCACCAAGAAACCTCATCAGACCGGGTTTGCTCGGCGTACCCGCGGGTGGTATAGGAACTCCCCATGGGACTCGGCACCGGCGAAATCATCCTCATCATTCTCGTGGTCATGATTGTGTTCGGCGCCAGCAAACTGCCTCAGCTGGGCGACGGATTCGGGCGCGCCATCAAGAATTTTAAGCGCGCCGTGCAAAGCGGAAACGAGATCGAGGTGTCCCCAAAGAAGTCCGAAATCGACGGCAACGCCCGCGCCGAAAAGAGCGAAGCGGCCACACCGACCGACAAGGCCTCGTAGCACGACGCGGGGCGCCCCCCCTGGTCGCCAATCGGGCGCCGCCGCAAAACAGACGAAAAGCGTCTGTGTTTGCACGCTCGTACGAAATCGCCCTTGACGCGATAGTGTGACGAGGCATGATAGCGGGATGACGACACGCACGATCAAGCGCTACTCGAACCGCAAGCTGTACGACACCCAGGACTCGCACTATGTGACTCTCCAGCAAATTGCTGGTCTGATTCGCAACGGCGACGAGATTCGCGTTATCGATAAGACCACCCAGCAAGATCTCACCGCCGCCACCATGGCCCAGATCATCTTCGAAGAAGAGAAGCGTGGCCCGAGGTTGCCGGTCGAAGGCCTCCGCCGCATCATTCGCAGCGGGCTTCCGGCTCACTAGAGCGTCGCTGCTGGCGTCAGTCGGGCCGCGGGATCGCCCGGGCCCAAGTGGGCGGAGCTTTACGCCCGAGTTCGTGCCCCCCGTCGGGGCCAGGCTAGAAGTCGAGGCCGGCGCTGAGCGAGAACGAGTTCTGGCCTGCGCTGTGATCGACGGCCGAGCTCTGGTCGCGGCTGGTGCCGCCCGGGTAGAATTCGTATTGGCCGATGACCGCCAGGACGCCGAACTTCAGTTTGGCGCCACCGAAGAAGCGGTAGCGCGTGATGGTTTCCTGCCCGGGGAAGGCGACGGTGGCTGTGAAGTCGTTGTCGGTTCCTGGCGTGAAATCGATAGGCTTGCCGCTGGCCTTGATCAAGATCAGGCCGAGTCCGCCAAACGGCTCCAATCGAGCGGTCTTGAGCACGCCGAAGCCCTTCGAAACGAAGGCATCAAGCGAGGTTGTCCTGAGGTTCACCTGGTCGGTCCCCGTCAGGTACGACAGCGCTGCTCGGATCGCGAGCGATGGGAAGGGCAAGTCTTGGTACCCCTCGTGCAGCGCGAACTTCGCGTAGGTCTGCCAGAAGAGCATTTGTGACTGGAGCAGGCTGATCACGCCGCCGCCGACCTCCAACGCCGGGACCGGAAACCACAAGCCTTTGCGCAAGAACACGCCCACCGTGGTGAGGGTACTATCGGGGCGTGACGCCGTCGGGTTTTGGGGAGAAACCGCTTCGACGCCATTCCAGAAGGTCTTGTTGTGGCTGATCTGCGTGAAGCCAAGCTCTCCGCTCATCGAGAATCCGGCAAGGCCCAACGTGTCGGCGACCATGGGGATCTTCGGGGCCATGACTACGCCAAGCTCCGACATGAGGCTGCGGAAATTGCTGAGCCCGTCGGTGTCGATGGCGACGCCTGAGGCGTCCCGCTTGACCCAGGAACATGGCTGAACCCCGGGCACAGGGCCCTGTGCCTGCGGGCAGAGATTCACGAGCCGCAAGTCGTTTGCGCCCGCCAACGCATGACCGGCAAGCTCCGGGACGGCGAGAACCGCCAGCGCCAGCAAAGAAGCCCTTCGAAGCCCCCTCATGAATCGACAACGGTATGTGGCTCTGGCAATGCCTGTCAAGGAACGCATGGGGAGCGAGCTGTGCAGGGGGTTGCAGCAATCGCAGGGCTCTGGTTTGACCAATCGTCGGCCGTCCCGTAGGTTGCCACGCGCATGTCTGCGCTTTTTGCTGCGATCCTCATTGCTGGGCTGCTGGCCCTGGTCAGCAGCCTGGCGCTTCTTCTCGGCTATCGCGTCGAGCGCTTCGTGGGAAGTCGCTATCTGCGGCGGGAGTCCACGTCGCGCGCGGTTCGCCTCGGGCCGCCCATCGCGCTCGCCATCACCATTCTGGACGTTTGGGTGGTGCTGGCCACGCGCAGCCAGCATCGGACGATCGAGACGATCGCGGTGGTGCTGGCCCTCGTGGCGCTTCTGGTGACGATTCTTCTCCTGCTGCTTCGGGTCTTTTCCGTCTTCACCACCGTTTCCACGGTGGGCGTGATGTTGGGGGTGGCGTCTCTGGTCGTGGTGCTTTCCGTCACCAGTGGCTTCGAGCACGAATTTCAGAACAAGGTCCAGGCAGTCAACGCGCACCTCATCGTCACCTCTTACGGCCTTGAACGCGATGTCGAAGAGGCCGACAGGGAGGCCGACAGGGTACGGCTCAAGTTGCAGGGAATGCCGGGGCTCGTGCGCATGTCGCGGTTCAGCTTCACCGCTGGCGAGGTCATGATTGGAAAAATCGGCGCGAACCTCAAGGGTGTCGACTTGGACGATGGCGTTCCGGAGCTGAGGCGTGCCCTGGTGGCCGGCTCGGTTGACGCTCTTGCCAAGCCAGCCAGCTGTTCCGGCGAAAACGGGTCGCCCCAGACCGTCGGGCGGCTGATTCTTGGTTCGGACCTGGCCCACCGGGTGCACGCGAAGGTCGGCGAGTGCATTCAGGTGCTGGTACCGTTTTCCGGCGGTGTCGAATCCATCCCCAGCGCGTATTTCTTCCAAGTCGTCGGCATTACCTCGTTTGGCTTTCAGGAATACGACGCACGCCTGGCCTTCGTTCCCATCGAGGATGCCAAACGCCTCGGCAACGCACGCCAGTCCATCTTCGGCGTCGAGCTG
>PMLH01000204.1 GCA_003159055.1 Myxococcales bacterium | reverse complement strand
ACGGCGGCTATGCCGGCAATTTCGGCTACGGCGGCAATCTCGGTTGGGGCGGCTACGCCGGCAATCTCGGCTACGGCGGCGATGGCGGCAATGGGCTGGAGTTCCAGAAGCGATAGGGTGCTGGCGGTTGGGGCCACTGAGCTGCAGGTCTCCGTACGTGACAAGTCCGGCCGCCGGACTGGATGGCGCATTGGAGATCGCCGAAAGCGAACAAGGGGCCGTCTACAATTCCGGAGACGAGCAGGGGCCCGTTCGGGAAGCCTCCACTACCTAGTGAAATACATAGGTCAGTCCGAGGGCTGCTTGCAGATCCCACCTTGGCAGCGATCTCGTCGCCGACCCACCATTCGCGTCGCCATCAACCTGAACCTTCTGATCGTACAGCCACCACATCGCGGTCACGTCGACGAATAGGCGTACTCGCCCAAACGGAATGCCCGCCCGAGTGCCCGCGACCAGCCCATAGGTGAAAGACTGATCTGTCTGGTTGGCCTCATAGCCGGTTCCCCACGCCAAAGTGTAACCAAGCGCCAACCCACCACTTCCGGAAAGGAACACTCGGTTGCCACCGGAATGCGCACAAGCCGCGACAAGGGCAGAAAGGCGCGTCCAGCGGCTGGTACCGCCTGCGATCGACAAGTCGCGCGCGGCGGGTAGCATCAAACTGGCCTGCCATCCGACACTGCTCCCGGCCCGGTGCCGCTGGAAGTCCAGGCGAAGCCCCGGCGTGATGCCACCGGCCCCTACCGCGACCGCAGCGATGCTGATTCCGCTGTCGGCCACCCGCGGGCTTTCGCTGCTGACCGCAACGGTGCTCTCGGCTTTGCCGGGTTCGCCTGCGCGCAGAATCGGGACGCTGGCCGCTTCCATCGGCAAATCGCTTATCCACGTCGCAATCACCAAAGCGACCGTCGACGCTCGGGTGGCACAATCGCGCCCGGCAGCAAGCTGGCGCTGGTAGCTGCTGCGCGGTCCAAGATCGACCAACAGCAGTTGCTCACGCGTGCGGATCCCAAAGATCCCGTCACGCCAGCATCGACCTGTCACGATCCCGTCCGATGGGAGCATAGGCCTTCGTCAAGATGTCATCCGGGCGCCGTCGCACGGCCGCTCCCGGGCGAGCACGCCGACCGGAATGTCCTGTTTCGCAAAACCTACGCTGCTTTTCCCCGTGACCGCAGATAACGACGTGTCCACGGGCAGGCCAGGATGCAGATTCCACAAATGGTCACGTCGATGCCCTGATCGGCAGCCAAGGCCGAGGCTTTCTTCCCGCAGGCGGCCGCATTGAGAATTCGATGGCGGTCAATTCCAGGGCTCCAGGGATGCCCGGTGATCGCCCCGGCGGGGCAGGCGTCCACGCACTCTCGGCATCGCCCGCAACGAGATTCCTGAACTGGCTCCGCGCACACGAACGGGGCGTTGGTCAGCACGCTCGCGAGGCGCACGGATTTTCCGAATTCCGGCGTGACGAGGAGGGCCGAGTGGCCAATCCAGCCGAGCCCCGCGCGGGTAGCCACCGTCTTGTGCGGGAGAGCTATCGCACCGTCACCCTCCACGACCCTGACAGTCACCGCTCCGGCCTGAGCAACGAAGCCACGCGCCTCGATGGACGACTTGGCCAGACAGGCTAGATTGGACAGCAGCTCGTTGACGCGATCATATTCTGTGTGATACGCGGTGGTTGGACCAGAGACTAGGCCGGCCACAACGGATGGGTCCAGTACGACCGCGAGCGAGATGGCCCTCGGCAGACCGTGGCGAGCCTCCGTCGGAAGACACGTCAAGTCCGCGAAGCCAACCAAGGCCGCCCCGGCCAGCTTCAAGCTCGCGAGCAATTCGCCCTGCCAAGCAGCGAGCATTTTGTCTTGTTCGGCGGTGCTCATGGCTGCTTGGTCATTGGCGAGAAGTCGCATAGCCGTCGTACAGGTTGACGAACAGCTGGTCGCCCTAGGATACAGGGTCGGGACAACCCGGTCTTCAAGGAACCGCTCGACGTCACGCGTTCCTACGCCGATCCAGATTCCGCACAGCGCGGGTGGGAGAAGCCGCTTGAGAACGCCCAAGGTTGATTCCAGCGGGCCCGAAATCCGCCGATGTTCCATTCGAATAGGACATCCATGACCAATATTATGCATAGCGTCATGATTTCTGCTCGCACCATGGAACGGGTGGACGCCATCGTCAAAGCCAGCGGCAAGTACGGCGTCGCCTACTTCGACATCGACGGGACGCTACTGACCGACGACCACGCACCCAACCTTCAAGTGCTGGCACTTCTCGACCATTTGCACGAGCGCGGCGTGCGCATCTACCTGTGGAGCGCCGGAGGCGAGGGCAATTGCCGGGAAGCCGCAGCCCTTTGTGGCATCGAGGACCTCATCTCGGGCTTTTTGCCCAAGCCGGTGATCAGCGTGGACGACATGCGCTACGATGACTACGTCTTCCTGAAGCTCCATCCAGCCGACCTCGATCCCGAGGCGTGACTATGGGTTTCTGTCCCGTATGCGGAGGAGAGAGCGCAAAGGTTCACGCCCGCTGTGAGCGCGTCGGGCGCTACTACGGCTACACCCTCGCCGAGCTCACGCACTTGGCAGCGCAGACCGCCTCCATTGCTGTGCCCTTCTTCGACGTCAACCGGTTGCTGTTCTGCCTGGACCACCTCGCAAAGCATCCGATGGCGCCGGTGATGGTGGAAGAAGTCGAGCAACGCGGATCATTGGTGACGCCGCAGGAATTCGGCAACCTCGTGCGCATCCTTCCGTTTGCCGATCCACGCTTCCCGGACTGGCAAGATCTCTACTGCAAGGAGGACGTCTCCAAGACCATGGTGGTCTACCAGTATCAAGACGCCATCGAGCATCTCGGCTCCGAGGAAAGGGCGATCGCATTTGCAGAAATCGCGGACCGCTTCTTTGGGCTGGTAGAGCATGTCCCGCCGACCGCGATGGGCTTGTCATCCGCGGGCACGAAGTTCGTCGTCAGCGCGGGCTTCCCCCGGAAGCGCTTTGCCGCGCTCAAGGACAACCCACGCGATCTCTCGGATGTTTGGCAAGAAGGAACGCTTGCGCGGCTGGCCTTGCTCGACTTCGTGTTGGGACAAAACGACCGGAACGTCCAGAATGTTCTGGTGTCGACCGATGCCCCCGTTCGCATCGGCCTCATCGACAACGATGAAAGCTTCGTCGCGCACGAGCGTCTGGTCGGGCGGTTCGCCTACCTCGAAGGGCTCGACGCCAGCCTTCGCTTCGATATTGCCCGAGACTGGTTCCGTTTCCATCTGGCGGACCTTCTGGCGCTTCTCTCGCCCTTGTCATTGCCCGAGATCACCATGACCGCCCTCTGTCGCCGCTTCGCATTTGCTAGGTGGGCTGTTGGCGTGGGCTTGTCACTTGCAGATTTCAAGCATGCTGTGTTCGTCGAGCGTGCCCCCATCACGTGGCAGCTACCAAACGTCACCTGGGTCGGCTACCAACCGCTCATCAAGGAAAGCGCCCAGGGAACCGCCTACCGCACGCTGGTTGGCGAGCGGGTTGGCGATGTCTTTCGCATCACCATCATCGACGGAAAGCTGCTCAGTCCCGAGGTCACCACCACCGAGGTGGCAGTCGAGACCTCCGCTGCCAATGCAACCGCGACCATTGCTTCATTGGCCGCTAACGGACTCGGCGACGGCTACGTCCATGTCGTCCGTCGACGCCTATTCGTCGCAAACGGCAAAGTCCCGAAGAGCGACGACCTGCGCATCATCGAGGTTCGGGACGATCTCACCGGCTTCCACGTCGTCGTCAAACAGGGGCACCTCGGTTATTATGATGCACGGCGGGTCGCCAAGTTCATTTCGTTTGCCACCAGCGAGGCGGCACTGGCCCAGGCTGATGCCATCGAGGAGGACCTGCTCTCTTCCGGTTTCACCGACTTGCGAGCTCGTCTAGCCTCGTTCAAGGCGTCCGGTCCGGCGATATTCTTCTGAGCGGTATCGTCGGGACTCTTTGTGGAAGCTGGGCGGCCTCGCTTCAACTCGCCCCGCATGGACGCCGGTATGGTCCGTGAGCCCGTCGTGGTAGACTTGCGAAATTCGCACAACGGACCAAGAATAGTTCCACGATGAAACGATACCGGCAAGCCAGTCCGTGCAGCACTACTTCTGGCTCGGTGGAGAGTCGCTGCGTTGTTCCCCTGTGCCTGATGGCCATCGTGGCGGGCGCGTGTTCGGTCGATCTGAGCAGGCTGCGTGGCCCCGCGTCGTCGGGCCGCGACGGGGCCGCAGATTTCCCTGCGGTGTCTGACGTGGCTGGGGCTGGCGGCGGTGAGGATGTCATCGGTGCAGATAGCGAGCTGGTTTCTTTCGATCTGCCTGCCGTGAATGACGTCGCGGTTCTCGACGACGCGACGGATCTCCCGGGGTCGGTCGCCGCGGAAGATGCCAACGTTCCTGACGACGTCGCAGATTCCTCCGATCTGGCGGCGTCAGGCGAAGAGTCGGGTGCCGCTCCACCCGACATCGGTGGTGGCGGCGCTGGCGGTGGCGGTGGTAACGGCGGCACAGGAGCCGTGGATGCCAATGGCGGCGCCGGCGGTGATGGTGGTAACGGCGGCGCAGGAGCCGTGGATGCCAACGGCGGCGCCAGTGGTGGCACCGGCGGCACGGGAGCCGCGGATGCCAATGGCGGCAGAGCGGGAGATGCAGGCATCGACAGCGGCGGTGGTGCCGGAGGCACCGGCGGCGATGCTGGGTTTGACGGTGGCGGAGGAGCCAGCGTGGATCCTGATCTGGTCCTCTGGTACACGTTCGACGAGAGCAGCGGGACGACTGTGGCCGATTCATCCTCATCCGGTGGCGGCCTTTATGACGGTACGTTGGGAACCGCAGGGACCGGAGGGAGCGCGACTTTTTCGACCGATTGCCAGGTGGGTACGCACGCCCTCAGTCTCTCGGACTCCAACCGCGGCGGCGGGTACGTGACGGCGCCCGCTCCAGAAGCCCTGGCCCCCGGTGATCTGACCATCGCGGTCTGGATCAAGCTCGCGGCTGCCACTTCCGCCGAGAACTGGGAACGCGTCTTCGACTTCAGCAGCGGAAGCACCTCAAACGCGTTCTTCTACCTCACAGCGCGGGCGAGCGACGTCTCAAAAATCCCCCTGCGATTCGGCATCTCAAAATCGGGACACACGACCGCCGCCGAACAACGCCTCGAGAGTCCATCCGCCATCACCGCCAATGCGTGGCACCACATCGCCATCGTGCTGCCNNCAGTGCCATGACCCTGCACCTGTCGGACGTGGTCACCACCACGCTCAACTGGCTCGGCCGTTCGCCGTTCACCAATGATCCATTTTTCAATGGGTCACTGGACGACTTCCGCATCTACAAACGGGCGCTATCAGCAACGGAGATATCGGCGCTGTTCCTGCTTCGCTAGCACCGCGGTCAAACCGATCGCCGCCCCTTGCGAATCGTTGCTCGGATGACTGACCTATCGGATCTTCATCCGTCCCGAGTATCCGTCGCGATCGGCCCACTCGACCACAATCCGGCCGTTCGACGTGCGCACGGGCGTGGCTGCTGCAGGTGAGCCGTAGATGCGGGTCAAGGTTTCGCGCTCGTGCGGAAATTCGCGCCAATTGTCGGCCTCCAACACCACCTCAGCTTGAGGCGAAAACTCGGAAAGCTCGCGCACCATCTGAATCTGGTTACCCAAGGTGGGACCGTACATGCTGGTCTTATTGCCGCTTTGGCCGTGCACCAGGCTCACGATGCCGAGCAGTCCCACGACCATGCCCGCGGCGTAGAGGCGCAAAATCCAACGCCCAACGAAGTCGGCCGCCAAACCATGCACGGTCAGGCCGAGGAAGAAGAGCCAGGCGAGAAAGACCCCGTTGTAGTAGTGCGGGTGACAATCGAGACGCATCTTCACGGCCAAGAACCAGTGGGCGAGAAACATCAAGAGCGCGGTGACCGCCAACCAGAAAATCAGCGGACGCCGTCGCCGCTGCTTGAGAACGATCCAACCTGCGCCCAGCAACCCGGCCCAGCCCAGAGGCAGGGCCAGGAGTGACATCGAATCGGCAAAACGCACGACGACGCCCCACAGTCCGGGCAGCCGTTCCGCCCAATGGGCGTCGAGGAAATAATCCATGCCCCACTGCGAAAAGTAGCGTGGCGCCAGCAGGGGAAAGTAAACCCTGAGGGCCGTGAGGGGTGGAGGCGGCGACGGAACCCTCGTCGAAGAATAGATTTGACGAAGGAGTGGCACCATGCCGGCCACGACGAAGAGGCCCCATGTCGTCAAATAGATGAGTTGCTTGCGCTGGCTGCCCAGGATCCTG
>PMLH01000147.1 GCA_003159055.1 Myxococcales bacterium | reverse complement strand
AACCAACTTAACTACCACCCCATGTCCGAAGCACGGTTACCCGCGTTTCAGGCCGCAAGGATCTACTCGCATGGGCGGCGGGTGTCAACCATCTGCTGCAAGCCGGGCGCTCATTCTTCAGGGTGGGGTCCGGGCGGCGGCCACGATGCTGCAGGCCTCGACCGTCTGCAGGCCAAGCTGCTCGGCCCTTTCGAGCAACTCGGGGCTGCCAGAGCCTGGGTTCACCCAAAGCTCCTTGACCCGGTGGGCGGAAATGGCGCCGAGCAGCTCAATTCCCACCGACGGGGGCACGTAGAGCGACGCCCGGTCGACCGGTTGCGGGACATCGGCGATGGTCTTGTACGCCGGTATTCCTTCGATGACGGGTTCTTTCGGATTGACGGGATACACGGTCCACCCTTGCGCCTGGTAGGCGCGCACGGCCCGGTTGCCGTACTTGTCTCGATCGTTCGAGGCCCCGATGACGGCGATGGAAGGCATGACAAAGTCCTTTCAATCTGATGCGAAGCGACGGCGCTCCATCATCGAGGATGACAGTCCGGGGGTTAGGGCGCTAGCTTGCACTCAGTTTCGATGACTCGCTTTGCGACCAGCAATTCCGCTCGCCTTGTTCTGCTCCTGCCGCTCTCGATTCTTTGCTCGGCCTGCGCTCAGAAAAACGAACCGCCGCGGCCTCCTGCGCCGGCGCCACAGGTCGTTGATGCGGCGCCGGTTGTCGTGGCGCCGTTGCCGCCGGTGCAGCCGTGGGATCAACGCGGTCCGCTCTCGCCCGGCGAAACCTACGCTGTGGATGGCGAGGTCCGCCGGGTCACCGTGGAAGAGGCGCGCCGGCAGGGGCTCCTCGACATCGACCTGTCGGACGAATGGGCGCCGTTCATCTTCAGCGAAGCCGACGGACCGAATGGTCCGGTCAAGCCCAATGCCTACCGCAAGACTTACCTGGCCCTGGCGAACGACCGTGCGAGCCCAGAGGAATTGCTGATGGAGACGCCGCAGGGGGCGCTGGCGGCGCTGTCCGCGGCGGGCATTTCGGCCGAAAAGGGCGCTGCCGAAACCAGCGAGGGCCGGCGCGCTATCGCCGAGGCCAAGCGCGCGGTGCGGGTGCAGCGCGACCGCAACTATCTCGAAGCGTACGGCATTCCGCCGACGCTTTCGGTCTTGCTCACGCGCATCGAGGAGGACCACACCAAGACCTGCTTTTCGCAGGTGGATCTTGAAGGTCTGGCCGCCTTCTCTGGCATGGTCACCTTTCAAAGCCGCGAGCAGGCCAAGCGCGACTATGGCGAAGCGCTCTCGGACGCGAGCTGGATGGAAAAGCTTCTGGCTGGCGACCGATCTGACGCCGACGCCACCACCGGCAAGGTCCAGCGTAGCCTTGCCGACGGCAAGACGGCTCCGGGCGAGGAGACGGATGCCTTGCTGGCCAAGCTGGCCAAGGACGATCGCAAGACCGCCGCGCGCATCGACCGCTACCGTCGTGGTCAGGCGCGGCTGCGCGCCATTCGCGCGGTCCAGTCGCGCTTGATTTGCGAGGGCCTGCTCACGCCGCGGACTAAGTACGTGCAGGGCATTTTCGACCTTGCCACCAACCAGGCGCTGGCGGCGTGGGAGCGCAAGAACGACATCTTTGGCTGGGGCTTCCTCGGCGGCGAGACCACGGCTGCTCTCCAGCGACCGCAACCGGATCTTCACTTCGATACCTTCCGCCGCGTTCTGATGGAACGCATTTCCGACGGGGCGGCGATTCTGGAAGACGGCTCGGCGTCGACGGCAAAGCAACCGGCCATGTACAAGGACGCCGACGGAAATGAGCACAAGGTTCCGAATCTGATCGGCGATCTTGCGGATGCTCTGCTCGCGGCCCTGAAGATCAAGGGCCCGGACGATCTGGTGGCATTTCTGCGCAGGGTGGGGCGCGAGGGATTTTCCACCTTGCACGTCGCCTTTCAGGCGCCGCCGCTACCGCCCTACTACGGAAGGCACATGGACCTTTCGGTGGAAATCGACCGCGGTGACGTCTGGTACGACTTTCCGTGGGACGAAAACGGCAAGCCCATCGCGCAGCCGCGCGTGAGCTTCCCGACGCTGACGGTGTTCGCGAATTGGCAGAAGCAGAAGATTCCGCTCGTGCACTGGCGCACGACCATCGGCTCCTGGCGCAGCGAAGTCGCGGCAGGCAAGGTGTACTACAAGTACAAGAACTCGGACGTCGGGCCGCGCATCTGGAAGGACATCGTGGCCAGCCCGGTGTGGATTCCGCCGGAGAGCACGCCGAGCAGGGACTTGCTCACGCGCAAGACGCTCGACCGCGACGTTGGGCCGGTGACCGTGGTGAACAGCGATGTGATGGGGCCGGGCTTCCAGTCGGCGTACGGGCTGGTGCTGGCGATCCACCATCGCAAGGGCGCGAGCACCCTTTTCGACAATCAGATCCGCACCCACGGCTCGGTCGACTACACCTCGATCGCGCGGCGCTTTTCCCACGGCTGCCACCGCTTGGTGAACAGCCGCGCCGTGCGCATGTTCGATTTCATCCTGCATCGGCGGCCCTTCGAGCGCCTCGGCAATCAGCCGCTCAACCTGCGCCGGCATTTCACCGTCGACGACAGAGAGTACGAGTTCGTGCTCGACACCCGCGGCTACACCTACGAGCTCAAGCAGCCGATTCCCGTGATGGTCACCGAGGGGCGCATCATGGGAAAGCGCAAGCGTCCCATCGAGGCGTTCCTGCCCAAGCCGGGCGTGGACTACAGTGACGAGGAGGAGAGTGGCCCTTGAGCTATGCGGCCTCCAGCTTCTTACACGTTCACTCGCTCACCTAATGTTGTAAACTCCCGCGACTTTCATGCCGTACGATCATCGCATTGTTGAACCCAAGTGGCAGGCGCGCTGGCGCGATTCCGGGCTGCACAAGACGACCTTCGATCCGAAGAAGCCGAAGTTCTATGCCCTCGACATGTTTCCCTATCCGTCGGGCGCGGGGCTGCACGTCGGGCACTGCGAAGGCTACACGGCGACCGATATC
>PMLH01000149.1 GCA_003159055.1 Myxococcales bacterium | reverse complement strand
GGCGCTGGGAGTCCGCATCGCGCTTGGCAAGGGCGCAGCGGTCTACCCGCACGGACACGATCCTGGATCCGGGACGGTGGCCGGCTTTCGAGGAGTAATCGGTCCCGGTGATAGCCCCAAACCTCGTCGATCAATTGGTCGCCGCCCGCTGGCGCCACAACCGCGTCCTGGCCCTCCAAACCGCCCTCCTCGAGCTCCAAATCGGCCGCCAGGAGCCCAAGATCCAGGAAGAGTTCGACTTCTGCGGCAACGATATCCGCACCGCCATCGCCTACCAGGCCCTCTGCGACGAATCCCGTGCCCTCGAGAGCCTCAACCGCCACGCGGCCCGCCTCAGCGCCGAGTTCCGCCGCACCCTCGTTCTTCTGGAAGCTCGCCTCAAAGATCGGAAATTTCACCACGAACCCAGTCCCGCAAACGGACACTCCGCCCCCACCGAAAGTCCTGCCGGATCTTCGCCGGGCGACGAGCGGCAGGCGACGGGCGTTCTACCGGAGAACGGCCCCCGCCATCCCCCGGATCAGCCCGTCCAGCCCCTCGCCCGTGGCGCTCGAAATGGCGAAGAACGGAAGCCCCCGCTCCTCGGCCATGCGCCGCAGCGAATCGATGCGCTCGGGATCCTGCGCCGCGTCGAGCTTCGTGGCCACCACGATCATCGGCTTGGCCGCCAGGTCCGGGCTGAAGCTGGCCAGCTCCTGCATCACCACGTCGAAGTCGTGGACCGGATCCCGCCCCGTCGCTTCCGAGACGTCCACCAGGTGCGCCAGCAGCCGCGTGCGCTCCACATGCTTCAGGAACCGCACGCCCAGCCCGTGCCCCTCGGACGCGCCCTCGATCAGGCCCGGAATGTCGGCCACCACGAACGTCCGCATGTCGTCCAGGCGCACCACGCCCAGGCTCGGCTCCAGTGTCGTAAACGGATAGTCGGCGATCTTGGGCCTGGCTGCGGAAACCCGCGCAATGAGCGAGGACTTGCCCACGTTGGGAAAGCCGACCAGCCCAACGTCGGCGAGAAGCTTGAGCTCAAGGCGGATGGTCCGCTCTTGGCCGAGACCACCGCGCTCAAAGTGGCGGGGTGCGCGGTCGATTGCGGTGGCGAAGTGGATGTTGCCGCGGCCGCCTTGGCCACCACGAGCGGCGACGAGGCGTTGCCCGTGCTTCTGCAGATCGGCCAGCAGAACGCCGCGTTCGTCGTCATAGACCATGGTCCCGGCGGGAACGCGCAAAACAATGTCCTGGCCGCGCTTGCCGTACATGTCTTTGTTGGCGCCGCGCTCGCCCGCTTTCGCGTTGTGCTCGTGGCGGTAGCGGAAGTCGAGCAAGGTGGACAAGCCTTCGTCGACTTCCAAAATCACGCTGCCGCCGTCGCCGCCATCGCCGCCCGAGGGCCCCCCCTTGGGCACGTACTTTTCGCGCCGGAATGCGGCCGCCCCGTCGCCGCCGTCACCGCCGCGTACGCTGATGCGCGCTTGATCGATGAAGGCAGTCACGCGCGAGCTCCGAGATCCGGCCGAACGCGCCGGAAGACGCGGCTAGGCCGCTTCGATGCTGACCAGCTTGCGCGATCCGCACTGGCTGTACTTCACCTTACCCGTCTTCAGGGCAAAGAGGGTGAAGTCACGGCCGATGCCGACGTTCGCGCCGGGGTGGAACAAGGTGCCGACCTGGCGAACCAGGATGTTCCCGGCCAGAACTTGTTCGCCGGCAAAGCGCTTCACACCGCGGCGTTGCGCCTGCGAATCGCGACCGTTGCGCGAGCTGCCTTGGCCTTTCTTGTGTGCCATGGCTCTACGCTCCTGCCTTGATCGAGACGATCTTGAGGGCGGTGAACGGCTGACGATGTCCCGTCTTGCGCCGGTACGACTTGCGCCGCTTGTACTTGAAAATCACGATTTTGTCGCCGAGGCCCTGCCCCATGACTTCGGCTTCAACCTTGATGCCGGACACGTTGGGCTTGCCGATTTGCACGTTTCCACCGTCGTCGGCGAACAGCAAAGGCGAGAAAGAAAGCTTGTCTCCCGGGGATGCAGGAAGCTTCTCGACGCGCAGAGTTTCTCCCTCAGCGACGCGATATTGCTTTCCTCCGGTTTGAATTACGGCGTACATGGGTTGGGCTCCAGAGCGAGGCGCGTAATTTAGAGGAGATTACGGCGGTGTCAAGTGCGTTTCAGGCGTTCTTTCGATTGGCCCTTTGCAATACAGACCGCGCGTGACCCGACAGACCCTCGAGCTCGGCGAGGCGCACGATGGCGTCGGCTTGGCGGGAAAGCCCCGCGAGATTATATTGAATGAAGGACGTGCGCTTGAGGAAATCTCCCACGCCGAGCGGGGACGAAAAGCGTGCGCTGCCGCCGGTCGGAAGTACGTGGCTTGGTCCGGCGAAATAGTCGCCGAGCGCCTCGCAAGCACAGTCGCCGACGAACACGGCACCAGCCGCCGTGACCTTGGCCGCCCACCCGGGCGCGTCGGCCAGCGCGATGCCAGCGTGCTCGGGAGCGAGACGATTGACGAGCGCGATGGCCGCCTCGGCGCTGTCGACCACAATCGCGACGCCTTGGTTCGCGATCGCCTTGCTCGCGATCGCCTTGCGAGGAAGCTCGGCCAATTGCCGCTCCACCTCCTTGTCGACGCGCAGGGCGACCTCGCGGCCAACCGCGACCAAGATTGGAACTGCAAACGCGTCGTGTTCGGCCTGGGCCAGCAAGTCCGCGGCAACCCACGCCGGGTTGGCACTTGCGTCGGCGGCAATCACGACTTCCGTCGGGCCGGCAATCATCTCGATACCGACGTCGCCGAAAACCAATCGCTTGGCGGCGGCCACGTAGGCGTTTCCGGGACCCACGATCTTGTCAACGCGGGGAACGCTCTCGGTGCCATAGGCGAGCGCTGCCACGGCTTGCGCCCCGCCAAGCAAGAAGACCCGGTCAACCCCGGCCACTTGGGCGGCCGCCAGCGTCTCAGGCGAAGGCCCGGGCGTGGTCATGAACACCTCGCGCACGCCCGCGACCTTGGCCGGCACCGCAGTCATCAGCACGGTCGACGGATAAAGCGCGGTTCCGCCCGGAACATAGATGCCCACTCGATCCAGCGGCGAATAGCGACAGGAAAGGCGAATGCCTTCCTCAATGCGCTCGAAGGAATGGTAGCGCTCAAGCTCGTGGTAGGCGCGGATGCGGGCCGCCGCCTCGGCAAGAGCAGCACGGACATCCGCAGGCACACGTGCGGCAACGTCCGTCCACTCTCCTGCGGAAAGCTCGATGCTGAGGAGCTCTCGCTTTTCGAACTTGCGGGTCAACTCGCGCAGGGCGGTGTCGCCATTCCGGCGAACCTCAGCCACAATCGCGCGGGCCGCAGTTTCGACGGCCTCCGGCAAAACGCCGGCCCGGTCGGCAAGCGATTTCAGTTGGGTTTCGAAATCAGGCTCACCCTGAACAATCGTGCGCAACATGCGAGCAAACTACCGTCAGTTTGCTGGACGCGCCAGTGGCCTCGTCGGATCTCCTGCCGCGCAGGTCACAACCACGCAGCAGGAGAGCGGCCGCGTGGGAAGCGGCCGAGCTTTGCTCGGCCCGAACCATCGCGGGAAGGTTTGGAAACCCTTCGAGGGTTTCCATGTCAACGCCCCTACTTCTTGCCCGACTTGGCCGCGCGACGCTGCGCACGGTATTCCTTGATCTTCGCCTTCGGCAAATCCTTGTGCTTGGCGCAAACCATGCCGAACACCGGAGCGGCAACGCCCGTGCAATTGGGCACCGGGCAGAACTGCTTCGGGCGGCGGCGAACCGGGGCAGAGGCCGCTGCGGCGGCGACCACACGCGCAGAACCGCCCGGACGGCGAGCGACGTCCGCGACACCACCAGCAAAGGTGGCGACCACGGCCTGTTGAACACGGCGAACGCTGTCAGCTTCGACGGCCGCCACAATCTGACTAACGAACCCTTCAACCAGTGAACGAATGTTTGTTTCCATTTGACTTTCTCTGTGGAATTGCGGGTGAGTGTTGCCTTGTTGTGGAGCAAAAGTAAAGGGGCTTTTTCTGGCCAATTCAGTTCCGGTTGGCAGTCGCAGTTGGCAGTCTTGCCGCCTAACATGCGAACAGATAAGCAAAGACAATTGCGGAAGGGGACGCGGTGCGCGGGGCAACTTCGAAATATGCTTGACCCAATCGCGTTCTCTGGAAATCATCGTGCGTCATGAGCAAGCGAGTGCTGCCGAAGGTTGGTTGGGTATCTCATTGGTTGGGCTCTTCCAGTCCGCCTGACCGATTGTCCCGGTATTCTGGTTTGGCGGTGACAACACTCGTTGCGGTCAGTGTGGGAATGATGATCGTACCGCTTCCCGCGTTGCTGCTGGATCTTCTGATTTCCCTAAATATCGCAATCGCGGTCACCATGCTCCTCATCGCGATCTACGTTGGCGACGCGCTAAGGATCGCCACCTTTCCCAGCTTGCTTCTGCTCAGCACCCTATTTCGCCTTGCCATCGAGGTTTCAGCAACACGTCTGATCCTGCTGAAGGCAAACGCAGGGCAGGTCATCCATGCCTTCGGCAGTTACGTCGTTGCAAGCAACCTCGTCGTTGGCATTGTCGTGTTCCTTATTCTGACCGCAGTCCAGTTCATCGTGGTGGCCAGAGGCGCCGAACGGGTGGCGGAGGTCGGTGCGCGTTTCACACTCGACGCCCTGCCAGGCAAGCAAATGGCGATTGATGCCGAGTTGCGAGCCGGTTACATCGACCCGCAAGAAGCGCACAAGCGCCGCACCTTGCTGGTGCGGGAATCGCAATTTTTCGGTTCGATGGATGGCGCAATGAAATTCGTGAAAGGCGATGCCATCGCTGGCATCGTAATCTTGCTCACGAACATAATCGGCGGCCTTGTCATCGGCCTTTTCCAACGTGGCCTGGACGTGGGCAGCGCTGTCCGCACCTATACGCTCTTGACCATTGGCGAAGGATTGGTGGCACAAATCCCGGCCCTGGTGATTTCGACCGCCGCGGGCATTGTAGTTACGCGCGTTTCCTCCGACAACGAAGGGGCGCACCTTGGCAGTGAAATCGCCGAGCAGGTGCTGGCGCAGCCCAAGGCACTCGGCTTCTCGGCGGCGCTGCTGGCGGTATTGGCATTGGTTCCCGGCCTCCCGGCAGTTCCCTTCTTGCTATTGGCAAGCGGCCTCGGCCTTGTCGCATACAAGGTCATTCGACGTGACAGAAAGACCACCGAGGCCGCCCATTGGAAGCCCTCGCACGTCGGACCCGGCTCGGCGTTGCTGGTGCCCATCGCGCTTGACCTTTCCCCTGCCACGTCCGAAGAATTGAAGACCCGGCTCGGCGGACAATTGCTTCCGCTATTGCGGCGGCGCCTTTTCGACGAGACCGGCATCACCCTGCCCGCGGTGCGAATGTCCGAAATGAACCCTCTGCCGCCCGGCGCCTACGCAATTCGATTGCATGAGGCGGTCGTCGCAACCGGGCAACTGACCGAAAATAGCAAACCCGAAGACGCCATCGTCGAGCATTTCCTGCAGGTCATGCGGCGCCATGGCCACGCCTTGGTCGGGATCGACGAAACCCAGGCGCTGCTCGACCGCCTGGCGCGGACACATCCCAGTCTGGTTCGCGAGGTTGTGCCGAAAGTGGTGACCTGCGTGTTGCTTGCCGAGATTCTGCAGTGCCTGGCCAAAGAGGGCGTTTCGCTGCGCTACCTCGCGCAAGTGCTTGAGTCGCTGGCGAAACGCGCCCCGCTACATGGCAGTGCAGCCGAGTTGGCGGACAGCGTCCGAGCCTGTCTGCAACGCCACATGACCTCGAGGTTCGCCGGACCGGATGGAAGTGTGCCGGTTTTTCTCGTCGATGCGACCATCGAAGAGACGCTGCGCGAGTCGATTCAGAAACGTGATTCCGGGTCGTTTCTCGCGCTCGAGCCAGATCTCGGCCGCGACATCGTCCAGGCGGTAGCGCGCGCGGTGGCCGGGACGAAGGGGCCGGTCATCGTGACGGCAGCCGACGTTCGCCGCCACCTGCGCGGTCTCATCGAAAACCAGCACCCAGACATCGCCGTGCTGGCCTACCAGGAGCTATTGCCCGAGGCGAAGCTCGAGACCCTGGGACGGATCACGGTCGAGGTTGCGGACGAGCCGGTTCCGGTTGGCTAAGGATCGACGGGGAGGTCTTTGTGAATGTAGTGCCGCCCATCGGGACTGTAGTCGGTCGTGCTTTGGCCATGGCCGTAAAGTAGCCAGCGATACGTCAGCAACCCCTCGACGCCAACCGGACCGCGGGCGTGCAATTTGTCGGTGCTGATGCCGACCTCTGCGCCGAGACCAAAGCGATAGCCGTCCGAAAAGCGCGTGCTTGCATTGTGGAACACACACGCGGAATCGACCTCGCCGAGAAAGCGCGCGGCCGCCTCGGCGTCCTGGGCCACAATGGCGTCGGTATGGCGCGAGCCATGACGTCCGATGTGAGCCAAGGCCTCGCCCAACTCGGGTACCTGGCGGATGGACAGAATCAGCGCACCGTATTCAGTGTCCCAATCGGCATCGGTGGCCGGCTTCAATTGGGGGTGCCGCTTCAGCGTCTCGGCACAGCCCCGCAATTCGACCATCTGTTCGGACAGCGCCTTCACGCAGGCATCGAGCGCCGCGCCCGCGCCGGGATCCCACAGCAGCGTTTCCACCGCATTGCAGGCGGCCGGGTAGGTGCACTTGGCGTCCACCGCCACCTTGGCGGCCATGTCCGGATCCGCCGATGTGTGTAGATAGACGTGGCAAATACCGTCGGCATGGGCCATCACCGGAATGCGCGTGTGGCCGCGCACGTAGCGGATGAATTCCGACGATCCGCGCGCGATCATCAGCTCGACCAAGTCGTCCATGCCGAGCAGACTGTCCACCTCGGAACGGTCTTCCAGAAGCACCATGGCGCGCGTGTCGATGTCGTGCTTGGACAGCACCTCGTGCGCGACGGCGCAGAGGGCGCGATTGCTGTGGGCGGCTTCGCGTCCGCCCTTGAGCGCCACCGCATTGCCGCTCTTCCAGGCGAGGCTGGTGATTTGCACCAGGGCGTCGGGGCGCGCCTCGAAGACCACGCCCAGCACGCCCAGCGGGGTGCTCACCCGCTTGAGGATGAGCCCGTGGTCCAAGATGCGATGGGTGAGCGTGCGACCAACCAGTTCGGGCATGCGCGCAAGCTGCAAAATCCCGTCCACCGTGGTCGCGAGCTTCTTGCCGTCGAGTGAGAGCCGCTTGACCAGGGCCGAGCCCAGGCGGCCGGCCTTCTCTTCCTCGCGAGCAAAAGCCATGTCTTTGGCGTTGGCAGCAAGCACGGTCTCGACGACGTCGGGCCGGGACAGGGCGGCGGCAAAATCCGCCAGAAGTGCGCTTCGCTCGGGACCGGAGAGCAGCGCCAGCCGCCGCGCCGCGCCGCGTGCTAGTTGAAGAGTTTCGCGAAGATCCATGGCGCGAATTGTACTCCTTGCCGGGCCGGTTCGCAGTGCTGGTTGCAAGGGATGTGCTACCGCGCGAGAAATCGGCTAACGTCAGGGCCGTGGCCACTGGCGATCCCGACATCAAGCGCGTCCTGATTGCAGACGACGAGATCAACATCCGTCGCGTGCTCGAGGCCATCTTGAGGCGCGACGGCTACGACGTGGTCACGGCCGCCAACGGGGACGAGGCGCTCGTCGGCATGCGCCGGGGAGTCAACACCGTCATCACGGATCTCAAGATGCCAGGCCTCGATGGCATGGGCCTGCTCAAACGTCTTTCCGCGGAATACCCGGATGTTCCGGTCATCATGATTACCGCGCATGGA
>PMLH01000366.1 GCA_003159055.1 Myxococcales bacterium | reverse complement strand
CTCATGCACCACGGGTACCTTTCATCGGGGCCAGCGTCAAAAAAATCGCGTGTATTTCAAATGGGCGGCTTCTCGAACCCGCCCTCGCCTGGGTCCGCGCAGCGAGGCGCGCGGCGGTTTTCGCCACCTGGCGATGGTTTGTGGTAAACAAACGGCTTCATGACATTCCTCGAAGCGGCGCTTGAGATTCTGAAGCGCGAGCGGAAGCCCCTGCACTACAAGGAGCTGACCGAAAAAGCCATGGAGCGAAAGCTCCTGACCTTCGTTGGGCGCACCCCGGAGGTCACCATGCAAACTCAGCTCACCAGTGCGGTGAAGAAGGCTCCCGGTGCCCCCTTCGTAAGGGTCAAACCCGGCGTGTTTGGCCTATTACGGTACCCGGAATTCGTTCCCGAACCCGTCGTCGAAGAGAAGCCTGTTGTTGCTGCGCCCCCCCCTGAGGAGAAGTCCGCAGAGCAGGGCGACGCGCGCGGCAGGCGGCGTCGTCGCGGCGGCCGAGGGCGGAGGAAGGATCGGGGCGGAACTGGCGAAAGTCGTCCGGAGAGCCGTTCCGAGGAGGGGCAGGCGCCGGACGCGCCCGCTTCGCTCGAGCCTGCGGACACGGAGCCTCCCACGGCGATGGACGACCATGATGGCGCTGAGGAGCCCGACATTGGGACGCTGTCTGCCGAAGCGCGAGCTGCGGCGCTCGCGGAAACCGGCGTGCTCGAAGGCGATATCGACGAAGAAGACGGAGACGCAGAGGTTGACGCCGCTGCCGAGCAAGGTGGCGAGGACGAGGAGGGCGGGAATTCCGAAGCAGAGGTCGAGGTTGAGGAAGCCGCTCGACCGTCGCAGGAAGGCGAATCCACCCCAACACCTGCGCCGGTCGCGGAAGCGACGCCAGCCCCCGCAGCAATCGGATCGGCTTCGCAGGGCTCGAGCGCGGCTGGGGAGTCCCAGGGGCAAGGTGGTGGCCGCCGGGTGATGTCACCGGTGGACGCCGCCATCGAGATCTTGAAGGGCCAGTCCCCCGGACGTGGGGTTCACGTCAGGCAAATCGCCGACAGCGCTGTCCGGCGACGCCTGATCCACGGCGAACCCAACGAGGCATGGCGGGTCATGCGTGCCGCCCTGGCTTCCGAACCGAAGGATCGGTTGCGGGCCGGCCTTAGGCCGCGCATCAAGTCTGCCGGCAGCGGCCTGTACGCCCTGTCGAGGCGGGTGCCCGATGCGGACCTGGAAAAGGCCGAGTATGTGTTTGGCGAGGCTCGGCGCGCCTTGCGTGAGCGAACCCTCGCTGCCGTCGAGCAGCGTTTGGGCGATCTTCCGGCGGCTTCCTTCGAAGCGCTGGTGCGCGTGGTCCTGCAGCGTGAGGGCTTTGGCCCGGCGACCTTCGTCAAGCGGGTCGAAGGGACGATCTACGTGGAGGCCCTGCGCGGGCGGGGTTTCCGGCCGTCGAAGTGCCTGATTGCACTGCGGCCAGGCGTCGCAGCCGCAGGCAGGCGCGCCCTGGGCGAGCTGCGCGCCGGGATCCGAGCGCGTGGGCAAGACGAAGGCCTCCTGATTCTTGCCGGTCGGTTGGCCGATGACGGCATAGCGGAATGGAAGCAGGCTGGACAGCCGGTCGAGGTCGTCGACGGTCCCGCGTTGGCCGAAACCTGCGTAAGGCATGGAATTGGCGTGATCAGCTCACCTGTGACCGTGGATCTGATCGACGCCGACTTCTTCGCCGAGCTGTCCGAGGGCTAGTGCCTCCCTCCAGAAATCCGCGCGCATTTGACCGCCGATCCGCGCACCCCGCTTCGTTGCTCCTCGGTTGCATAGCTACGGCTATGCGCCCTCGTCGCGCCTCGCGGGCAGCGCGGCTTGGCGGTCCCGGTGCTGCCCGTATTTTTGGCGGGAGGCACTAGTCCCCGCCACGGTGGTGGTTCGTGGAAAGGCCGACCGCCATGGCGGATGAGGTGAGGACGCGAGGTGCGCGCGTGGTGCGTTGGGCGTGGCTGGGGCGCGCGCCCTACGCGGAACTCCTGTCCCTGCAGGAGCAGCTTCGGGAAGGTGTCATTCGGGGAACCGAGTGCGAAACGCTGCTGCTGGCCGAACACCCGCCAGTGATCACCCTCGGTCGCAACGCCGACCCGAGCAACGTTCTCGCTTCACCGCAGCAGCTGCAGGAACGTGGAATGCCCGTATTTCGGGTTTCTCGCGGCGGCGATGTCACCGTTCATGGTCCCGGGCAGCTGGTGGGATACCCGGTGCTGCGCATGCGCGATGGGGTTCGCGCCCACGTGACTGCCATGGGCGAGGCGGTCATAGCGGTCCTTGCCGAGCTGGGCATTCCTGCGGACTGGCGCCCGTCGCATCCGGGAATTTGGTTGGGGGAAAAGAAGATCTGTGCCGTCGGTGTGCATGCCCGCCGAGGCGTGGCGATACATGGTTTCGCGCTCAACGTAGACGTCGATCTTTCTCTCTTTTCCACCATCGTTCCTTGTGGGCTTCGCGAGTTCGGCGTGACGTCCATTGCGGAGGTGCTCGGTGCCTCGCCAAGCGTGCATGAAATGGCACAGAAGGCGGTTCACGCGTTCGAGCGTTGCTTCGGCGTCCAAATGGAGAGGATTTCTGTTCCCGATTCGCGATTGCAAATCGCAATTGAGGATCTGTAAGATAGACTCACTATCGTGAAGGTACGGAGCAGGCCGCGTATCGTTGTCATCTACAACCGCGACTTCGAGGGAGCCGAAGCGGATCCCGAGAACAAGGCGCGAGAGGACGTCAAAGACGTCGCTGAAGATGTGCTGCGCATCCTGAATGGTGGCGGATTCGAAACGAGTGGCCTCGGTGTGACCAACGACGTTTCGGCAACGATGGCTGCGCTGATTGCGCTGAAGCCCGACGCGGTCTTCAACCTGTGCGAATCCATACATGGCGACAATCGTTTCGAGTCGCTGATGCCATTGCTCATGGATTTGGCCAACATCGCCTTCACCGGATCCTGCTCCTTCGGACTTTCGCTCGCGCTGCGCAAGGAGAAGGTCAAGGAAGTCCTGCGTGGATGTGACATCCCAGTCGCGCGCGGCGGTGTGCTTAACTCGGTGGCTGAGTGTGCCGGGCTAGGGCTTTCCTTCCCGCTGATTGTAAAGCCAGCGCGCGAAGATGCCTCGGTCGGGATCTGCAGCGCATCGGTCGTCAGCAATCAGGAAGCGCTCGACAAGCGGGTTGCCTACGTGCTTGAGAACTATCGCCAGCCAGTCTTGGTCGAGGAATACATCGAAGGCCGAGAAATCTACGTCTCTCTGCTCGAGCGTGGCGACCAGGAACCGCAGGTCTTTCCATTCTTCGAGATCGATTTCTCGGACATGCCGGACGACCGGCCCAAGATCGTATCGTTCGAGGGGAAATGGATTGAGGACTCGGTCGAATACAAGGGAACTCGTCCCGTGCGTTGCGAGGGGCTTTCCGAAGAAATGCGCGCCTTGGTGGCCAAGACTGCGCTCAATGCTTTTCGCGCCATTGGATTGCGCGACTACGCCAGGATGGACATCAGGCTTTCGCGTGACGGCATTCCCTACGTCATTGACGTAAATCCCAACTGCGATTTGTCGGATCTGGCAGGTGGCTATTCCAAGGCGGCGAAGGCCGCCGGGCTATCCTACCGCGAGTTGATCTTGCGAATCATCGGCTTGGCGTTGGCCAGGCAGGCCAGCGCGAGAGCCATTGCAAAGCTGGCGTCGCAGGGCAACCTATCCTCACAGGATGAAGGTGGCCCCGGCCGTCCAGCACAAGTCCACGTCCCATCCCCGCGAGGCGGGGCCGGTTCTGCCTGATCTTTTTGCGACGGCAGATGCCGGGTCGGGGGCTCTCTTGAGGCGTTCATTGCGTCGTCACGCGAATGGGCCGATCAGGCGGGGTTGGTGGTGGCGCTTCTCGACCCCAGCGTTGCTGGTCATCGTGGCGATGTCGGGCTGCAGGGGGTGTCAGGGCGCCCCTTCCGGCGGTGGCGATGATCGCCCGGCGCTCGGGAAGGTCGCGGTCAAGGGAGCGGCGGGCGCGACCGTGCGCGGGACATTCATCGTGCTCGACGACGCAAGCATCGTCTCGAAGGCAAGGGAAACGCTAAGACAGAGCGGTATCTTCGCCGAAACCGACGGGGCTGCGACAAGGCGGACCATCGCCAACGTGGGGATCGAGGTTGGCGTTCTGGCCGACGGCGGCTCCGAGGCCAGCGAAATCGGGGTCAAGGTCCGTCTGAGAATCGACATCCACCCCGCGACGGCCGCCATGGTGCGGTACGGAGAAGACACCGCCGCGGTCGGGCAGGCGCCACTGGACAAGGACAAGAGGGCCGATCTGGCCGGCGCATTTCAACGATTGGCGGAGCGAACCACCGACGACCTGCTGTCGGCCTACGCCAAGCGCGAGAAGCTTTGGCATGCGGGCGAGAGCGAAATAGCCCAGGCCCTGGCATCGAGCGACAATGACCTTCGGCTGGAGGCCATCCGAATCACAGGGGTACGCAAGCTCGGGGGGCAGTTGCCAACGGTGCTTCGCCTATTGACCGATGAAGATGAGGCCACTCGGGATGCAGCGCTGGGCGCCGTGGTCGCCATGGGGGATAGAACTGCCATCAGGGCTTTGGCGGAATCGCACCAAATGCGGGACAGCCACGAGATGAGTAAAGTCCTTGATGCGGTCGCCACGCTTGGTGGGCGGGAGGCCAAGGAGTACCTGTCTTTCGTCGGAGAAACCCACGACGATCCGGATATTCGTTCGATGGCAAAGGCCGCCCTTGAGCGGCTCAAGAAACGCGATGTTGCTGACCAGCCAACGAAATAGTCTGGTTGAAAATAAGTCAATAAAATCGTACGATAGTGCCATTGGCAATAGTCAATAAAGTTGGCACATCGGAGAATCGTTCCGCTTCCGACGCGACGATTGCGGGACGCTATCGCACGCTTCGACGTTTGGCCACCGGCTCGCAGGGCGAGGTCTTTCTGGTTGAAGACAGAGCCAAGAAGAGCCGTGCGGTCTTGAAGCTGCTGCCCGTGCATGCGTCACCGCGGGAATTGCGTCTCGAGTTCGGAAGGTTGACGGAGCTTGCGCATCCCAACATCGTTCGGGTGCAGGATGCCGGGATTCTCTCCGAGGGTGGGCAGGGGCGCGCATTTCTCGTCATGGATTACGTGGCAGGAAGGTCGCTGGCCGAGGCCCTGGCAAGCCAGGACGATCCCTCTCGTGTTGCCACCTTTGCTGCGGCGGCCGAGGCGCTCGCGGATGCCTTGGCCTATTTGCACGGGCGCGGCGTCTTACACGGGGACGTCAGCCCAGCAAACATCCGCTGCAACGACGCTGACCGGCCCATTCTGATCGACTTCGGATTGTCCCTGGCCGACAACGCCCGGCCCTCGCCGGGGTCGACCGTGTCTGGAACACTTGGCTTCATTTCCCCGGAGGCGCTGCTTGGTGAAAGGGGACCGGCAGGGGATCTTTTTGCATTGGGCGCCACCCTCTATCATGCCTGGGCTGGCACGGCACCTTTCGGCGTTGGCCTGGACGCGGTCAAGCGCGCCTGGCAGGGGCCGCCCCCTGCGCCCTCCACCTTGCGCGCCGGTTTGCCGGAAGCGTGGGACCGCCTGATACTGCGCACGCTCGCCCCCATGGTGGACGATAGGTCTGCCTCTGCTCGTGAGCTTCTGCAGGAGATGCACCGGGCGACGCCAGGACGCGAAATTCCGATAGAGGCCGAGTTGGCGGTTCCGCATCCGGTGGGCGACCCGCTTGCCGGCGTGGTGGTCGGGCGAGGGGAAGAGGAGGCGTCCCTGCGCGGCCACCTGGAGCGTCTGGCGGATGGCTCCACCAGTGTCGGCGTGGTTTGGGTTGCCGGACCGGTCGGGTCGGGGCGCCACATCCTGATCCGCCGGGCGATCCGCGATGCGCGTCTTGCCATGCTTGCCGAGACCCTGCCCGCCTTCGACGTCGAAGAATCCGAGTGTGCCGAGCTGCTGAATCATGCCGCTGGCAAGGGCCAGGAGAGCTCCTCCGAGGCCATGGGCGAGCCTCTCGGCCGCTCCCAAGCGGAGATCGCAGGGCTGATTGCGGACCTAGAAAAGCGGGCCGCAGCTCGTCCGCTGTGCGTGGCGCTCGCTGGCTCCGTCGAGGACCATGCCTTGGCAGAGGCGTTTGCTTGCAGTCCTCCTACCGGGCGTCTCTTGCTCGTGCTTCCTTGCGAGCAAGCGAAAACCCGTTCCGGCTGCAGCGTGATCGATCTTCGTCCGCTTTCCAAGGGCGCCATCGCTGAGCTGGCCCGGCGGGGGGCAGGAGCAGACCCGCCGGAAGAAATCGTCGACCAGATCGCGTCTGCATCTTGCGGGCTGGCTGGCGCGGTTGCGGTGCTGGTTCGAAGCTGGATCAAGAACGTTCGCGAAGGAAAGGCGTCTGAGCTGGAGTCGGCGGATACCGCGCAAGACCTGGCGACGTTGCTCGACCAGGGGTTCTCGTCGCTTGGCGGGTCCACCCAGGCATTCCTGGTCACCGTCGCGTTGGACGCGGAGATGAAGGCGGACGGCGCGGCCGAAAACGAACGGCAGGCGCGGGCTGCGGGTTGGCTGTTGCCAGACGCTCGCGCACTGCCGAGCGCACTGCACGCCGAGGCCATTTGGCGTGCTGTCGCGCGCGACGCATCTCTCCAAGGCGTGGCTCGTGGCGCTGCGAGCACGCTCGCGCCGACTGACCTTCGGTTGGCGGAGGTCGAGCTTGCTCTGGGCGAACGCCAGCACGCGGCGGCCAGCTTCTGGGCTGCGATGCGCCTGGCGCAGGCGAAGAACGCTTGGGGCAGCGTGGCCCAGCTCGGCTCCCGTGCCATGGAGGCCAGCCCAGAGAGCGGCAGCTGTGCGGACAGGATGGCTTTGGCTGGGGCGTTGGGCGTTCTCGGGCGCTACCAGCAAGCCTTGGCGGTCCTCGACGACTGCGGTCGCGGCGCCGATTCGAGCTTGGCGATCAATCTGGTTGAAAGGAAAGCATGGCTTCTTGGTCGGCAGGGCAAGCCGAATGATGCGATGACCATCGTCGAGGGCGCACTCGCCGGGGTTCCGCCAACGAGCGATGGCGCCCACTTGCTGCGTGGCCGTCTCGCGCGTCTGCTGGTTTCGAGCGGCCGATTCAGCGAAGCCCTTCGCACCGCGGAGCCGGCCCTGCAGGTGACCAGCGCGGCGGCATTGCCCGCGCGCGAAGCGGCGGTGCTTGCGCTGGCCTACGGTGGCAAGCTGCGAGAGGCGCGGGGCCTGGTAGACGATCTTGCCCAGCAAGTGACGGACCCTCTGGCCTCCGCGCGGATCGCTTCTCTCGACGGACTGGTACACCAGCTGGCTGGGCAACCGTTGCTGGCGCAAGACGCGTATCAGCTGGCGACCGACGGCTATCAGCAAGTCCGAGATCCACACGGGGCTGCTGCGGCGACCTTCAATCTTGGATGCGTCCTGGCGGAGGTCGGGAACTATGCCGCCGCGATCGACACGCTTGAGCGCGCGATCCGCGACCTCGGACGACTGCGCGCGATGACGGATCATGCGCTCGCGGTTTTCAATGTTGGCCAGCTGTTCTTGGCACTGGGAGATCTGGAGGCGGCGGGACGAGCCATCGGCAGGCTCTCCGAGGACGCTTTGGAGTCCGGCGTAGAGGTGTTTCGTGGCTACACCTTCTTGCTCGGCGCAGAGTTGGCAAGAAGGCGTCGCGGCCTGCGAGAGTCTGCCGCGAGCTATGTCGAAGCGGCCGAGGTCTTGGGCCGGATGGGGATGCAGTCCATGGCCGCCATCGCCGAGCTTGGCCGCGCGGAGGTGCTTGCCGAGCTCGGCGATCTTCGTCAGGCCCGGGAAGTGCTGGAGAATTTCACCAGTCAGAGCTCGGGTTGGGGGACGGAGGTGGATGCGTCCGTGGCCGAGGCCAGCCTGCTCGCGCGCGCGCGAATCGTTCTTTTCGATCGCGAAAGTCCGTCCGCAGAGGCCATCGCGATGGCTGAGAGGCTTTCTGTCGCTTGCGATCGAGCGAAGGAGGTTGGGCGCCTCCCGGCGGCTTGGCGCTTGGCGAGTTTGGCGTTCCAGCTGTTTGCGCAGGGGCGAGACCCCCGTCAGGCAGCCCACAAGGAATTGGCGAGGACCCTTTTTTCGGAGGTGGCGATGAAGCCACCAGCCAAACACTGGCCTGCCATGCAGGCCGAACCAGCAGCGCAGATCCTGGAACTGCACCCCGAAAGCGCCAAGGCCGGGGTCGAGATTGCAACCCATGTGGC
>PMLH01000549.1 GCA_003159055.1 Myxococcales bacterium | reverse complement strand
GCGCTACTACATCATTGGCAAGAACGGCACCCAGACTCTTGGCCGCTACCCGCGCAAACTTCTCCCCGGCTTCGGTGTCGTGGTCGCCGAGCAACGCATGCTCGGTGGCGAACTTATCGGACGTACCAGCCTCGGCCGCGACATTCCCATGAGGGACTTGCGCCCAGCCACGCCCTCGCGCTTCAGCGGCGCGCACCTTGACGATCGCGGCCTCGACTTCGGGTGGGTCGTCAAGGAAGGCGCGCCTGTCTACGCCCGGCCCGATAGCACAGGTCAACCCGTCTCACGCCGGGCACGCTATGCGCGCCTGACCCTGGCCAGCCGGGAAGGTCCGCAGGGTTTCTATCGCGTGGCCGACGGCTGGATGTCGGAAACCGATCTGCGAGTGCCCCACATTTCCGTACGCCCACCCATCGTCACCGACACCGAGTCCTGGCTCGACGTAGAGCTAGCCACGCAAACCCTGGTCGCCTACCAAGGCGACAAGCCCGTCTTTGCAACCCTAGTAGCCACGGGCGTTGGCACCGACGGCAGTCCACTGTCAACGCCTAAAGGCATCCAGCGCATCCGCGCCAAGTTGCTCGCCGCCACCATGGACAATTTGGACCACACAGGTGTCGCTCCCTATTCCTACGAAGAAGTCCCGTTCACCCAATACATCGGCCGCGTCGCCCTGCACGGAGCCTTCTGGCACGACCAATTTGGTGCCATCCGCAGCCATGGTTGCATCAACCTGACTTTGACCGACGCCGAGTGGCTGTTCGGATTCACGCAGCCGAGCCTGGCCGAAGGCGAGCAAGAAGTGGCGGCGACGGAGAAGCGGCAGGGAACGCTGGTGCGCGTAAGGTAAGTTCCACTTGACGCCCGTGCTGAAGGCGGCACAATAACACAATGCCCCAGCAAGATGAACCCGGGGAAGCCGCTCGCGACAGCGTCGAGGACGCTGGGCAGCTCACCCTAGAAGCACTCAATCGCTACCTTGCGGCGGCAGCGGAAGATCGCGAAGCCGCGGAAGATCGCTCTGCGCAAGTCATCACCCGATTCACGAAACTGACCATCGCCATGATGTGCGTGACCATGGTTATCGCGGGCGCCAATGTGGCCATGATTTTCCGACAGTCGGTAGCCGTTCAACCTGTCGTGATGGCGTCGCCTCGGCCTGTGGAAACGCCCACCCTCATCGTGCAGCCTGCACAACAGGTCCTGCCAGAACCCGTACCAGCGCCCTTGGAATCGCTCGATCCGCCGCGCCCCGCGGAGAAGATCCCACTGCTTGGCTCGCAGCCGCCCACCAGGCCCAGGCCGGCGCCCGCAGCCATACCACCACGCATGGCCCGCGCCGCCTCGACGCCACCCCGGCCTCAACCGTTGCTTTCAGTCAGAAGCGTGGACAACGATGCGCGCGAATCCGGGACCGTCGAGCGCTGGTGACGGGAAGCTCGGCAGTCTACTTGCCATCGATGTTCTGCTTGACGACCAAGACGGCTGGCAATCCCATCAATTGCGTGTGCGGAGGTGCATTCTTGTTCACCAAAGCCCCGGCTGAAATCAAGCAATGGTCGCCAATCGCAATATGGTCAAGCACGATGGCACCCATGCCAATGTACGTGTGTTCGCCGATGTGAACCATGCCGCCGATGTTGGCCCCCGGCATGATGGAGACATGGTGCCCGATGACGGCGTGAGGGCCGATGAGCGCCCCTCGGTTCACGAACACGTGGCACCCGAGCTCGCTGTGTGCGGCGATGATCGCGCCCGCGCTGACGACGCAGCCCTCGCCCAAAGTCGTCGAGGGCGAAACTTGGGCCGCGGGATGGATGATGGTGGCGAAAGGAACCTGAGCCGCCGCCACCTGTTCGGTGAAGTGGTTGCGTTGCGTGGTGGCCAGCGCCACGACAGCGCAGTGGTCAGCCGCGTAGCGGGGCAACTCCTCGTGCCAGATCACGGGCAGGCCGCGAAGCGGGCTCGTGCAGCGCTCGCGATCCATGTTCTCGACGAAGCCGGCCACGCGAATCCCGGGCACCTCCGCCGCCAAATCCGCCACTTCCTCCGCCAGGGTGCGCGTTCCACAGACAAGCAAATTGCGAATGGGATCGGGCATGATTCAGCTCTCCCTAGCCGCGGCGGCGACCAGAATCTTGGGGACGGACCCAAGAGCATACGGATGACCCGAATGCTGTACCATCGTCGTGTGCGTGAAAATAGGTACTTCGGCTGGATACCGCGGCTTGCGGGTCTGCTCGGCCTGCTCACCCTGTCCGGCTGCATGCCTCCAACGTGGGCGGCACCGGCACTCTTGCACCCAGGGCGCAAACCCGTGACCGGCCCGCCGCCGATGCCGGCCGAGACGGTCCGCATCGCAGGTGACGGGGTGACACTGGAGGGCTGGTTGTTTCGCGCGCATGGCGATAGACGCGGCACCATTGTGTACCTACACGGGGTCGCTGACAATCGCACCTCCGCCACAGTCGCGGCCAAACGATTCGTGCAACAAGGTTACGATGTCCTGGCGTATGACAGTCGCGCGCTCGGCAACTCGACGGGGGATGCCTGCACCTACGGCTACTACGCTTCACAATTTGGTTTCCGCCATCTCCAGGATGCGCGCGAGCTCGGCGGGGGAAATGCTCACGACGCTGATGCGCGGTTTGCGAACCACGGCCAGATTGGCCAGTGCTCTGTCCGACTTGAGAGCGGCAAGGGCAACCGGGCGGGCCAGTGACTTTACCGGGGCCAAATCCACGGCGCACCAATCCCCCTCGCTGGCGGTGGGATCGGCGTAGCCTTCCTTCACCACCTTGGCAATCCCCACAATCTCCTTGCCCTCGCCCGAGTGGTAGTAGAGGACCAGGTCACCCTTCTTCATGGCGCGCAGGTTGTTGCGCGCCTCGAAATTTCGCACGCCATCCCAGCGCGCCCGCTTGTCGCGGCGCAGATTCTCCCAGGAATATGCCGAAGGTTCGCTCTTCACCAGCCAGTAGCTTGGGGTCATGTCCGGTGAAGCCTACTCGATGCGATTCGAGTTGGCCGCCTCGGACCGGCCGGTGCTAAAGCCTGAACAGCTTCACCAACACCGGCAGCGTCAGGGCGGTGATGAGGCCGGACAATCCCATGGCCAAGCCAGAGAAGGCTCCGGCCTCGCTGGATTCCTGGTAGATGCTGGCGGTGCCGAGGCCGTGCGCACTGACGCCCATGGCGGTGCCACGCATGACGGGATCCTCGATGCGCAATCGATCGAGGAACCAAGGCCCCAGCACGGCACCCATCACGCCCGTGGTGATGACCAGAACCGCGGTCAAGGAAGGCAGGCCGCCGATTTTTTCCGAGATGCCCATGGCGATGGGCGTGGTGACGGATTTGGGGGCCAGGGAGAGCGTGACGGATCGGCTGGCGCCCAAGATCTTGGCCAGAAGGATGGCGCTGCACGCTGCGCTCAGGTTGCCTGCAAGCAGCCCGGCAACCATGGGCCACAGTAAACGCTTCAAGCGCGGCAACTCTCTGGCCAAGGGGATCGCCAGTGCCACAGTGGCAGGGCCGAGAAGATAGTGCAGGACTCTGGCACTGGCGAAGTAGGTGGCGTAGCGAAGGCTGGTCACCTTGAGCAAGATGACCAAGACGACAATGGATGCGGCCACGGGATTCGCGAGCGCATGGTCGCGTGCGTGCCGCTGCAGCCGCACGCAAAGCATGTAGGTCAAGACCGTCAGCAAGATGCCGGGCAAGGGCGTGGTCCACAGCTGGCTCACGAGGAATCCTTCGCACGTGAGAGCAGGCGGGCCAAACGTTTCATGACGATTGCGGTCGTGGCCAACGCGACGAGGGTACTGCCGAGAAGGGCCGCGGTGATCGGCAGCCAGGCCTCACGAAGGGTGTCAGACAGGAGCAGAATCCCCACGCCGGCGGGGATGAAGAACAGCGGCATTGCCCCAAGAAGCCATGTTGCCACCTTGCCGAGTCCCTGTGGCGTACGCCCCCAGATGGCCAACGCCACGGTCAAGACCGCCATGCCCAAGACCGGGCCGGGCAGGGGCAATGAGAGTCGGCTCGCCAGCCAGTCGCCACCACCCTGGCACGCGAGCAGGATGGCGGCGCCGATTAGCATGCGCGCAACCTCAGTCACCATCTTGCGTTGCAACCGAAAATCACCTGTGCGACGGAAAGTTAGCACGTAAGCTTGGGTCTCGATGAATGAACCCGTTCGAATCGCAGTCGTCGGTGCCGGCAACGTCGGCTCCACCTTCGCCTATTCCCTTGTGCTGAGCGGTCTGGCCAGCGAGCTTGTTCTGATCGACGCGGATCGTGCGCGCGCCGAAGGTCAGGCCATGGATCTGGACCACGCGGTTCCCTTCAATCAGCCGGTTCGGGTCTGGGCCGGAACCTTCGAGGACTGCAAGGGCGCGCTGGTTACCATGGTTTCGGCAGGCGCCAGCCAGAAACCGGGCGAGTCACGCATGGACTTGCTCAAACGCAATGTCGCGGTCTTTCGCAACGTGATCGGCGAAATTGCCAGGGTCAATCCTGAAGGCATCATTCTGGTGGCCACGAATCCGGTCGATGTCCTGACCTACGCGGCCTACAAGATCTCCGGTCTCAGTCGCAGGCGCGTATTCGGCTCGGGAACGATCTTGGATACCGCCCGCTTCCGCACGCTGCTGGCCAACCATTTCGACGTCGACCCGCGCAGCCTGCACGCGCACATCATCGGCGAACACGGCGATAGCGAAGTGCCGGTGTGGTCGTTGGCCAACATCGCCGGTGTCCGGCTGGCCGATCTCGCTGGCGAAGGCTGGCCCCAATACGAGGCGAAGGCCATGGAGGAGATCTTCCTCAGGACCCGCGACGCTGCCTACCACATCATCGAACGCAAAGGCGCAACCTACTATGCCGTTGCCTCGGGACTTCTTCGCATCGTCGAGGCCATCGTGCGCGATCAAAGCACGGTCCTGTCCACAACCAGCTTGCTTACCGGGCAGTATGGTTTGTCGGACGTGTGCCTCAGCCTGCCGACCGTGATCAACCGGCGCGGCGTAGCGAGGGTGCTGCAACTCGGCCTCGACGCGACCGAGATCGAGAAACTCAGCCGCTCGGCAGCGATCCTATCGGCCAGCATCGAAGAGCTTGGGCTTTAGCACCGAGTCCCCGGACCTTCGCTCAAGCTCGGCGACCAGCGGTGCGTGGGCGTGCAGAAAGTCCTGGCCCCGACCCGCAACCGCCATGGCCAATGCCATCGGCAGGTTGAGTGCTTCGCCGCGAGCAAGTCGGTCGTCGTAGCCGCGCTCGAAGTCGGGGCCGAGGCGCAGGGACCAGTTGTCGTCGTTGACGGTGCCGGGGGTGTTGTAGGCGTAGTCCAGGCCGAAGAGATCGGTGAAAAAGACGCTCACGTTTTCGGCCGCGCTGGCGAACATGCTGGCGAAGACCGCGTGGACGAGGAGTCCGTGATTCTCGGCAAGGGCGTTCGCGCGCAGACCGAGCTCCGCCGCCAGCATTCTCGTCCAGGAATCGAGCTTGCCGGAGTCCCGCCAACCTTTCGCGACGGTCCAGATGGGCGGGGTATCGTGGTTGCCGGCCATGACCCAATCCTCGGGCTCGGCATTTTCGACGCGATAGACGTCTGACCGATCGTCCGGGTTGGCTTTCTGCACGACACGGAATCGCCCGAGCCCGTGCCGCTCCAGGATCGCTCGCAGAGGTCGCGGCAAGGTGCTCAGCACTTCGCAGATGAGCCCCTGCTTCTCCCGGCCGTGCCGTCGGGCCGAGTCGATCATCGCATCGAGGAAGATGGCGAAGCGGTCGATTTGCGCCGGACGCAGATCGATTTCCCAATCGTCGGCGTAGCGAGGCACCGAGCGGCGAAGCTGGTCCGCATCGACGATCGCGTAGCGGGCGAGGGCGGGGTGGTCGGGTAGATCGGGCGAGGAAAACAGGCGCGCCCCGTGTTGGACGGCGAACAGTGGATCCGGCTGGTTGGGACGATAGACCCAGGGACAGACGAAGCCATGCGGGTGATCGATGCGAATGGCGTCGTACTCGTCGAACATCTTGTCCATTCGGGCAAGCAGCAGTCGCAACGCCCCGTCGCGGCCCGGCATCTCCCGGTTGCACTGTTGCGGATCGAGCACGGCGTAGTCCCAGGCTTGGCCGGTCGGCGTCGTGCGACTGGGTGGCGCGCCCATGACATAGTCGTCGAGCACAAGCGAGGCATAGGAAAACACGTCTTGGTTGGCCAAACCGACCTGAAAGTCGCCCAGCAAATCGAGCCCGAGCGAACGGCAGCGCGCTCGCAGCGCCGCGTGCTGTTCGTGCACCAGCATCTGCGAAAATGCATAGGTGTTGGCTGTGCGGCGGTGCTCGCGTAGCAGCGCTTCTCGCCGGTTTTGGCAGGCCAGATGTTGCCCCGCGGGAGGGTTCCACAGCGATTGATCGGAATGCGGGACGGCCCCGTTCGTCCAGTCGCGGAACCCAAGACCGCGGTGAACCTCGGTCAACACCTGATAAAGGGCGTCGCGTTCCAGCCACGGCTCGTGCCGCTGCCAGAATACCGCGAGCTGCTCGCGCAATTCCGGCTTGTCCTCGCGCTCGAAATTCGCGAATGCCTCCCCGAGCGCCCGGTGTTGCGCGACAAACGCGTATCGGTAGGGCACTCTTCCCTGCGCCGCTTGTCCTCGCGCACCGTCGGCGATTCGTGCCAGGGTCGACGCGCTCAGCAGCGGCTGACGCTCACCTGGATCGCACAGCTCGCGCAGCGCAATCGAAAGCACATTCCTGGAGAATGTCGTTCCATCGTACGGCGACGGATTGACCAGCGATGTCTGCCCCTGCGGGCCGAGTTGCACGCCAGAAAACCCGAGCGAGGCGGCGAAAGCGAAGAACCGCTCCGCGCCCCGCGAGTACGGCGAGCCCCGGCCGGCGTCGTCGCCAGGCACCCCGGGAAACGCCGGATCGTGAATCCCCAGCACGAGGTTGCGAACGCCAAGCGCCCGCAACGCCTCTCGTACGACCCTGTCCGTGCCTGTCGGGAACATACAGGCGCAATTCTAGCCTCCCCGAGGTGGAGGAGCGCGAGTGTTTTGCGCCTCGAGGGGATCGCACGCCGGCAGCTCCGATCAGAGCTGCAAGCCCAAGAGCAAGCCCGGGTATTCGCGCACCGTGGTTTGGCCGCTGTGTTGCACGGCTTCTAGGAATCCGGAGCCGATGTCGAGGTCGCGGCCACGCGACGCGATGGCGGCGTTTTCGGAGATTCCGACAATCCCGCTGAGCCCACGCAAGATTTCGATTCCCAACACGACACGCAACGATGCGAGCCCGGGATTGTCGCCCTCGGCGGAGAAGCCGCAGCCGCTCGAGCAGAAGCGTGAGCGGATACTGATTTGGCTAGCCTCGATTTCGAGAAAGCGGAGGCGGCCGGCCGCGAGTGGCTGGCGGTAACCGAGCCCAAGACCGAAGCCGTAGCGTCGGCTGCCGTACTCAAAGCGCGCTGGTCCTGCCGCCAGGGCGTCGCCGGGTTGGTAGGCGAACTGGAAGGAGGTGTAGAGGTGACGGCTACCGAGCTTCAGCTCGAGGTTGCTGAGCATGGCGTCGCAGGCGTACGCGGCGAAACTGTGAATTCCGTTCCCGATCAGGTTGATCAGGCCCAGGGCCTCGCCGTCGTGCTCGCGGGCAAGGTTGATCACGCCGATCTTGAAGCCGCGCCCCCGCGTTGCCAGGTTCACCACCCCGAGCTGAAGTCCGTCGGCGGTGCCGGCCAGGTTGAACGGCGCGAGCTGCATCCCGTCGACGGTGCCAGCCAGGTTCGCGCCGCCCGCGATCTGCGCCCCGCGAATCGTGTGCGTCGCGAGGTTCAGGCCGGCGGCGATCTGTGCCCCGGCGGAGTCGCTGCGCACGATGTTCGAGATGGCCCCGATCTGCGCGCCTAACGACATGCCACTGGCGTAGTTCACGCCGGCCGTGATCTGCGCGCCGTGAGCATCGCCTCCCGCAGCGTTCGCGACAGCGGCAATTTGTGCGCCCGAGATCCTCGCACCGGCGACGTTCGCGCCGCTCGAAATCTGCGCGCCGCGAGCGTCCTCGTGCACGACGTTCAGGCCGGTTGCGATCTGTGCACCCCGGAAGGAGGCCGTGGCCCAGTTGGCTCCCACCGCCAGCTGCAGGCCGCGTCCGGGGCCGCGCACGAGGTTGGCACCGACCGTGACTTGCGTCCCCGCGAGCTCGCGATCGACGAAGTTGGCTGCCAGGGAAAGTTGCAGCCCCGACGAGAGCTTCCCCACCCGGTCAGCCACGAAGCCGAACGACAGGCCGTAAATGTCTAAGAGGGTGTCTGAAAAGCCGG